>JAIFNM010000087.1 GCA_020047725.1 Betaproteobacteria bacterium | reverse complement strand
GTTATCCGAGTTTGTCCTGATTGAACCCTATGCCCGGGGATTTTCGCTTACGCTGGTTGTTGTTTGCCTGACCTATTTCTCGGTGGTCGTTGGGGAACTGGTGCCAAAGCGTCTTGGATTGATGGCACCGGAGGCTATCGCTGCGCTGATTGCCGCACCGATGAACATGCTGGCGCGCGTGACTCGTCCCGTAGTCTGGCTGCTGTCGTCTTCTTCAAGCCTGTTGTTGCGGCTGATTGGTGCGCGTCATCGCGGCGATCCAATGGTTACGAACGACGAAATCAATGTATTGATGGAGCAGGGCGCTGAGGCGGGCGTGTTTCATGAAAGCGAGCAGGCCATCGTTTCCAACGTGTTACGCCTTGACGAGCAGCGCATCGGTGCGATCATGACGCACCGCAACGACATTTACGTGCTTGATCTTGACGAGCCCGAAGAAGAGATTCGTACCCGTCTGGCCGAAAGCGCCTATACACGCATCGTCGTCTGTCGTGACGGCCTGGAGCATATTGTCGGCATTCTGCGTACCGCCGATCTCCTCAAACTGGCATTGGCGGGCGAAAAGCTCGATGTTGAGCGCTTTTTGCGCCCACCGCTGTATGTGCCGGAAGGCGTGACTACGACGCATCTGCTGGAGAGTTTCCGCAAGGCGCGCCAGCAGTGTGCACTGATCGTCGATGAGTACGGAGAACTGCAGGGGCTCGTTACGCTGACCGACGTGTTGACTTCAATCGTTGGCGAACTGCCTTCGTCTGATATTGCCGAAGAACTGGATATCGTTGAGCGAGCCGATGGTTCATGGCTGGTCGACGGGAGTGTGGCGATAGAACGCCTGAAAACGGTTCTGACCATCGAACACGAATTACCGGGCGAAGATGAAAATGCATTCAACACGCTAGGTGGTTTGGTGATGTTTGTTCTTGGCCGGATTCCGGTCATCACGGATCATTTTGAGGTGGCGGGTTGTCGCTTCGAAGTCGTCGATATGGACAAGAATCGTGTCGACAAGGTGCTGTTGTCAAAACTGCCCGATCCAGTAGATGTTGAGAACGGTACTGCTGCGTAGTTGTTCCCCCGCTTCGTTTTTTTGTGAGATAGCCGATGAACACCGAATTGTTCGCAAATCGTATTCGTACTGTGAGTGACTGGCCTGAACCTGGCGTCCAGTTTCGCGATATCACGCCATTGCTGCGTGACGGTGCGGTTTTCCATGCACTGATCGAAGCCTTTGCCGAGCGCTACGCGGATGCTCACATTGATGCCGTTGCCGGTATCGACGCGCGCGGCTTCATCATCGGCGCGGCCTTGGCGTATCGCCTGGGCTGTGGCTTCATTCCAGTGCGCAAGGCTGGCAAGTTGCCGTTCGATACGATGTGTGAATCGTATTCGCTTGAATACGGCGAGGCGACGGTTGAAGTTCACACTGATGCGGCCGGGGCCGGTGAGCATGTGCTGGTGGTTGATGACCTGATCGCCACGGGCGGCACGATCCTGGCTGCTGCCAAGCTGATGCAGCGGTTGGGAGCGAAGATCGTCGAAGCCGCCGTGGTGATTGACCTTCCCGGCCTCGGCGGTTCTGCACGCTTGAAGGAATCTGGCGTTCCCGGATTTGCATTGCTGACCTACTGAAGCTGTTTTCGGCAACCAGGCAGGTCGGGAACCCGCATGAATAGGCTATCTGCGGATGTATGCCATGAAGAATGGCGTAAACATTGGCTTTCAGGTAACTGAGCCAGAATTCCGATTGTTTTCAAGCGCATCCATCCGCTGCAGATTTGCGAATAGAATGGGCGACGGGTCTGTAAATTTTGGAATTCGTTGGAGGATGCGCATGATTTATCACGTGATCGTTTCGTTTGGCCGAGGCAAGGAATACCCGTACAAACTGTCCGAGGCTGATCTGGCTGAAAGCTCCCCCGAGGAAGCTCGCCGCTGGTTTGACAAGGAATTTGCGGATTTGAAATGCGAGCCCACGAACCCGATGGGCAAGGTGTTGATTATCGACAAGATACTCAATATCGCTCGCGTCGGCGGCGAACAGCGTTTCATCGATGGCAAGACCTGGGCGACGCAGTTCATTCGTTACACGGCCCTGGCGCTCGGGCGCGACACGATTCGCGTCGATGTTGAAGCAATGAATATCGGCTACTGATCACGGTGGAGCCTGAGCTGTTTGTATGAGTGCCTGTGAAAAAGTCGAAAATCTACCGCGAAGGCGCAAAGCAGCAAAGAATACGCAAAGGAACGCCTTTGTTTATTAAGCTTCTCTTCGCGAGTCCTTTGTTACTTTGCGCCTTTGCGGTGGGGGTCGGGTCATTTTTTTACCGCCTCTGAATCCATGAACAAGGCGTTTACCAGAGAACCTGACGGCGACGACGAGGATGACGAGCTTGAGCCGTCGCTGAAGCTCCCGCAGGGCACGCGCAACTACATCACACCAGGCGGCTACGCGCGCATCAAGGAAGAACTTGATCACCTGCTGCGCACCGAGCGCCCGCACATCGTGGATGTTGTGCATTGGGCGGCGTTGAACGGTGATCGCTCGGAGAACGGCGACTACATCTACGGCAAGCGGCGCTTGCGCGAAATTGACCGGCGCATCCGCTTCCTCACCAAGCGGCTTGATCTGGCGGAAGTCGTCGACCCGGCGCGGCAGGAGAATGCGGACCAGGTATTTTTCGGGGCGACCGTTACTCTCTGCGATGAACAGGGAGCGGAACAGCGATATCAGATTGTTGGCGTTGACGAGACGGATTTCGCTCGTGGGCGAATCAGCTGGATTTCACCCTTGGCAAGAGCGCTGCTCAAGTCCAGGGAAAGCGACCAGGTGCGTTTTCAGAGCCCCGCCGGTTGGCGCGAAGTTGAGGTCGTCGCCATCGAGTATCTGAGCATCGACCCGTAATTTCGCTGGCCCATTCCGGGTTTTATATAAATACCACCCAATGTCGATGCAGCTAAAAATTATTCAATAATGCCTGAATCGTAATTATTGACCGTCGGGCTGCATTCTAATATCCAGACGCTGCCCGGCCGGCACATATTATTCCTTCCGGATTATTTTTATACTTCAAGCGAAGCTAATTCACCACCGGCTTCAACAAACGATTTAACCCACAAAGGCATTCTTCCGCGTCCGGTCCAGGAATTCTGACCGTCGGAATATTTGACGCTCACTTTTTTCTTCGCAACGACTGAAGCCACTTGTGGCGCGCTGCCCGATGGGAACAAGTCAGAGAAAGAAAAACCGGATGACGCCAGCAGAGCAAGTATCTGGTTCTTGACCTCTCGCCTGGTTTCTTCGTGTTTAACTTTGATTTGCTCAGCGATCTTGGCTTGCAGTGCTGTTAAATCTGCAACAGAAAGACCGTCCAAAGAAACAGATTTATTATCCATAATTCGCCTCATCTGAAATATAAACTCAATTAAAAAAACGGCAGGCGCTGATTTTATAAGCAGCGCATTAATTATTATATCTTGATCCCGAAAACTATTGGCGGGCAAGTTGTTATCAATTCGCGAGTGGGTGGCGGACGGAATAGCGTTCAATAATATTAAGGCGCATAGAAAAAATCGAGTGAATGAAATCCCTGGTTATTATTTTAATCGTGCCAAGAGCGTTGGATTAACTCTTTCCAGTTGCCGCATGCTTGAAAGCCTCGGACGAAAAAGTATCTCTTCGCAAGACATCAAATGACTTGAACTTGCTGCATCTGTCCCCATATCGGTTCGACGTTGTCGGGTGCGCTGGCGTACCCGGCATTGACCAATCAATTCAAATCAACGCTTTTACGGAGTTATTCAATGGGCGCCAACAAGGAAACCCTCGGCTTTCAGACTGAAGTCAAGCAATTGCTGCAACTGATGATCCACTCGCTATACAGCAACAAGGAAATCTTCTTGCGCGAGCTGATCTCGAATGCGTCCGACGCCTGCGACAAACTGCGCTTTGAGGCCTTGAACAATGCCGGTCTGTACGGCGATGATTCCGAGTTGAAAATCAGTCTCGCCTTTGACAAGGAAGCACGCACGCTGACCATCACCGACAACGGCATCGGTCTTTCGCGCGACGAAGCGGTCGAGCACCTTGGCACCATCGCCAAGTCTGGTACGCGCGAGTTTTTTTCCGCGCTGACCGGCGATCAGGCCAAGGACGCCCATCTGATCGGCCAGTTCGGCGTCGGTTTTTATTCCTCCTATATCGTTGCTGACAAGGTGACGGTGATCTCCCGTCGTGCCGGTCTTGAAGCTAATCAGGCTGTCAAGTGGGAATCGGCCGGCGAAGGCGAGTTTACGGTCGAGATGGTCGAAAAAACCGGTCGCGGTACCGAAGTGACCTTGCATATGCGTGACGGCGAGGACGAGTTTCTTTCCGGCTGGAAAATCCGCCAGACGGTGCGCAAATATTCCGATCACATCACCCTGCCGATCCTGATGAAGAAGGACAAATGGGACGAAGAAAAGAGCGAACAGGTCGCCACCGACGAGGACGAAACCGTTAATCAGGCCTCTGCCCTGTGGGCGCGCCCAAAGACCGAAATAACGGATGAGCAGTACAAGGAGTTCTACAAGCACGTTGCTCATGATTTCGAAGACCCGCTGGCCTATGTTCACGCCAAGGTCGAGGGCAAGCAGGAATATACGCAACTGCTCTACATCCCGCAGCGCGCTCCCTTCGATTTGTGGGATCGCAACGCGCGTCATGGGGTCAAGCTGTACGTCAAGCGCGTCTTCATCATGGACGACGCCGAACAGTTGATGCCGCTTTACCTGCGCTTCGTGCGCGGTATTGTTGATTCGAACAATCTGCCGCTCAACGTCTCGCGAGAAATCCTGCAGGAATCGCGCGATATCGAGACGATTCGCGGCGGTTGCGTGAAGAAGGTGCTGGGTATGCTGGAAAACCTGGCCGACAGCGAAGACGCAGCCGAAAAGGAAAAGTACGCCAAGTTCTGGAAGGAATTCGGCCGCGTGCTAAAGGAAGGTGCCGGCGAGGACATGACCAACAAGGAGCGTATCGCCAAGTTGCTGCGCTTCGCTTCGACGCACGCTGATACGACGGACGAAGTGGTTTCGCTGGCCGATTACGTCTCGCGCATGAAGGAAGGCCAGGAGAAGATCTACTACGTCACCGCAGAGACCTTCACCGCCGCCAAGAACAGTCCGCATCTCGAAATCTTCCGCAAGAAGGGCATCGAAGTGCTGCTGCTTTCCGACCGCGTGGACGAATGGGTCACCGGCAGTCTGACCGAGTTCGATGGCAAGCAACTGCAGTCGGTGGCCAAGGGTGGGCTCGATCTGGGCTCGCTGGAAGATGAGGCCGAGAAGAAGGAAGCCGAGCAGGCTGCCGACGAATACAAGGATCTGCTCGACAAGATCAAGACGACGCTGGGCGACAAGGTCAAGGACGTGCGCGTGACGCATCGACTGACCGATTCGCCATCTTGCATCGTCGCCGACGAGCACGATCTGGGCGGCAATCTGGCGCGCATTCTCAAAGCCGCAGGCCAGAAGGCGCCGGAGAGCAAGCCGATTCTTGAGATCAACCCCAAGCATCCGGCGGTACAACGCCTGAAGTATGAAGAATCACGCTTCGACGACTGGGCCAACCTGCTGCTTGAGCAGGCAACCCTGGCGGAAGGCGGTACGCTCGATGATCCGGCCGGCTTCGTCAAACGCATCAACGACCTGATGCTGGCGCTTTCAGGCAGCAAGTAATGACGGGTGGCAGGCCGGAGATTCTCGTCGGCTTGCCGCCAATCCTCGATGCGGGCGTGGAAACGCTGATACTCGGCAGTTTTCCGTCGCCCGCTTCGCTGGCCGCACAAGAGTATTACGCGCACCGGCAGAACCAGTTCTGGCGACTGGTCGGGGCCTTATTCGGCGAACCGCTGGCTGATCTTGACTATGTCGAAAAACAGCGTTGCCTGCTTCGGCACCGGGTTGGCGTCTGGGATGTCTATCGCTGTTGTCTGCGCCAAGGCGCGCTTGATTCAGCCATCCAGAAACCCGAATCAAACGACTTTTCGTCTCTCAAGCGGGTTGCACCGCAATTGCAACGCATCTCCTTCAATGGTAAGACATCCGGCTTGTTCGAACGCTGGTTTTGCCAACAGGGCTACGTGACTCGTGTGCTGCCATCGAGCAGCCCGGCGTATACGCTGGCATTCGAGCGCAAGCTAGAAACTTGGCGTGCTGCCTGGTTGAGTCAATCGGTCGAACGCTGATCGGTCGGCGATTACTTCTTCGGTGCCAGGTTGTCGCGCAGGCACTGACGATAGTCTGCAATCGCTTTGTCCTTGCAAAGAACCCGGGCTTTCTTGTGCTGCTCACAACGCGCCGGCTCGGCGGCCTTGCTGCAGTCCTCGTTCTGGGCTTTCTTTCGGGCTTGCTGACGTTTCTTGCATTGCGCGACGTTCTTCGCTTTGCTGCAGTCCGTACTCGTTGCGGGCTGTGCTTGAGTCTGCGCAGGTGGCAGAGTGGCCGGTGCCGGTTTGGCTGGCATGACTGATGGATCCGTTTCGGCGAGTCCAGGGGCGCCGGGGACGCCGGCTGGGCCCAATTGCGCGATGGCCGGGGCTGCCAGGAGCGTGATGGTCAGCGAAGCGATAAAAAACAAGGTTTTCATGGAATTCTCGGGTAATGAGTGGTGCAGGATATTTGTCGTCAGGCAGGCGAGGGGCTGTTTCTTCGTCTGATCGTTAGGTCCATTATAGCGCGGTGTTGACGAGGGCATTGAGCCACCAGTGGCTTGTCGGGTATAGTCTGCGAATTAACTAATTGGAATGTTCCCCATGCCAGATCAGACGGCGAATACGGCGCTTGAACATCGCTTGACCGTTGCGGAAATTCTCGGTTTGCTGGTTGCCGAAGGTTTGGTCGTCCAAGCAGATGCCGAGGCGCTGATCAAGGAGAGCCGTCTAAAGCGTCTGGTGGCACATCCGCTTACGATTATTGCAGACCAGAAGTGGAAGTCGCTGCAGCCTCCACATCGCCAACTGACCCTGGATGATCTCGGCGAATGGCTGGCGGCTCGGGTGGGACTTGAGTATTACCATATTGATCCGCTCAAGATCGACTTCACGGCGGTGACCGATGTCATGTCGAGCGCTTATGCTACGCGCTTCGGTATTCTCCCGGTGCAGGTTAACGCCACTGAGGTCGTGATCGCGACCACCGAGCCCTATTTGCGGGACTGGGAAAAAGAGATTCGCCCAAAAGAAAATCCGCCGGGTAATTGCCAGCCCGGTCGATGTCGCACGGTTTCTGGTCGAGTTCTACAATCTTGCGCGTTCGGTCAAGAAGGCCACACAACTGGGCGGGCAAAGTTCGGGTCTGTCTTCTTTCGAGCAACTTGTCGAACTGGGGCGAACCAACCGCCAGTTCGACGCCAACGACCAGCACATCGTCAATATCGTCGACTGGCTCTGGCAGTACGCCTTTGAGCAGCGGGCCAGCGACATCCATATCGAGCCGCGGCGCGAACTGGGTATCGTGCGTTTCCGTATCGACGGGGTGTTGCATCAGGTGTACCAGATTCCGATGAGCGTGATGGCGGCGATGGTCAGCCGCATCAAGATTCTCGGGCGCATGGATCTCGTTGAAAAGCGTCGTCCGCAGGATGGCCGCATCAAGACACGCACTGCCGATGGCCAGGAGGCGGAGTTGCGTCTTTCGACGTTGCCGACGGCGTTCGGCGAAAAACTCGTGATGCGGATTTTCGACCCCGAAGTGCTGGTGCGCAATTTTACCGACCTCGGTTTTTCCGAAGAAGACCAGTCGCGCTGGAAGTCCATGTCGGCCAGTCCGCACGGCATCATTCTGGTGACCGGCCCAACCGGTTCGGGCAAAACGACAACGCTCTATTCGACGCTCAAACAGTTGGCCACGTCCGCCGTCAACGTGTGCACCATCGAAGATCCGATCGAAATGATCGAGCCGGCATTCAATCAGATGCAAGTGCAGAACGCCATCGACCTGGATTTCGCGCAGGGCGTGCGGGCTCTGATGCGGCAGGATCCGGACATCATCATGGTCGGCGAAATCCGCGATCTGGAAACTGCCGAAGTAGCTATTCAGGCGGCACTGACCGGCCACCTTGTTTTGTCTACGCTGCATACCAACGACGCCCCGGCCGCGGTTACACGCATGCTCGATCTGGGCGTCCCGTCCTACCTGATCAGCGCGACGCTGTTGGGCGTCATGGCGCAACGTCTGGTCCGAGTACTTTGTCCCAACTGCAAGAAGGCCGTTCCGGCAACGCCGGAAGATGAGGTTTTGTGGGATCGTGTGGTAGCCCCGTGGAAGGCCAATCGTCCGTCCCAGTTTTATCAGCCGGTGGGTTGTCTTGACTGCCGTATGACCGGCTATCGCGGGCGAATCGGGGTGTACGAGATTCTGATGTTGACGCCCGACATGAAACAGGCGATCAGCGACAACGCCGACGTCGCCAAGATCCGAGACCTGGCTTATCGAGAAGGGATGAAGCCCCTGCGCATTTCCGGTGCGATGAAGGTCGCCGCCGGAACGACGACGCTGGCCGAGGTGATCGGACGCGCCACGACGCTCTGAGCATGGCTTGTCCCACGTCATTCCTCACAATAGAGGTGTTTCTTGAATTTGAGACAATTCCCTAAGGAGCTCTGGAAGGCGCATGAATAGGTGATCTGCAAATGCAATGCCGTGGAAGCCTTTGTTCATTGGGCTTCCGCGGCATATGTTTTGAAGGCCGCCTATTCACGCGGCTTTCCGTCGTGCTTACTTCTTGGCGGTCGCTTTGTCGGTCGAAAACCTGTAGACGATCTTGCCGCTGTATTTTTCACCCGGTTTGAGTTTGGTTGTCGGGATTCCACCGCTCAGGGGGAAAGCTGTTTGGCATCGAACACGATGAAGCGCGAGCCCTTCTTTACACCGTTCAGCGTATTCTGGCGCGGCGCCGCAGGTGGCGTGGAGAGGTCGTTGATGGCAAGCTTGTACTCAACACTATCAAGCGTGAAAGCGCCATTGGCAATCTGGTTGGCCTATCGGCCGACGCATGATCATCCTTGTTTGCCCCCCTCGGTTATAATGTTTACCGACTTGGCGCGGCATGTTTTCAGGCGGTTAACCCAAGGGCGTAACAGCTAAATCCGAGGTTCCGGCCATATTCCGAAGCTGGCAGTTTGCCGGCTTTTTATTTCTTTTTTCCGCGCTTTTTTTGGGTTGATATGCGAATTCTGCTCAGTAATGATGACGGTTATTTCTCGCCGGGGATTGAATGCCTGGCGCGGGTGCTTGCACAGGTGGCCGAAATCACTGTCGTAGCACCCGAACGCGACCGCAGTGGCGCCAGCAATTCCCTCACGCTGGATCGTCCGTTGTCCCTGAGGCGCTCGGGTAATGGCTTCTATCATGTGAATGGAACTCCCACTGATTGCGTGCATCTGGCTGTGACAGGCATGCTTGATGAACTGCCGGACATGGTTGTATCCGGGATCAATCTCGGTGCCAACATGGGCGATGACACGATCTATTCCGGTACCGTCGCCGCAGCGACCGAAGGTTTTTTACTTGGTGTTCCGTCGATTGCCGTTTCGCTATGCAGCAAGGCCGGTGTGCATTTCGAGACCGCTGCTCAGGTGGTGATGGAACTCGTGCTGATGATCCAGCGTCAGGACGTTCGCGAGCCACTGTTGCTCAACGTCAATGTGCCGGATGTGCCTTACGCGGAGTTATCCGGCACGGTCGTCACGCGGCTGGGCAAGCGCCACAAGGCTGAGGCGGTGGTGCCTACCGTGACACCGCGCAAGGAGACGGTTTACTGGGTCGGCGCCGCCGGAGAAGCACAGGACGCAGGGGAAGGTACCGATTTTTACGCGGTGAGCAAGAACCAGGTCTCAATTACGCCTCTGCAGATTGATTTGACGCACAACGCACAGATGCCTCTGATTCGAAGCTGGTTGGCAAAATGACACGAGTTGTTTCCGGTGTCGGCATGACTTCTCAGCGTACGCGCAAGCGCATGATTGATCGCTTGCGTGAAGAGGGAATACGTGACGAGCGCGTTCTAGCCGCCATTGCCGCCGTGCCGCGCCACCTGTTTGTTGAAGAGGCGCTGGCCTCGCGAGCCTACGAGGATTCGGCGCTGCCGCTGGGCTTTTCGCAGACGATCTCGCAACCGTTCATCGTAGCGAGAATGATCGAGGTGCTGCGCGAAGGGCGTGAGTTGGGCAAGACGCTGGAAATTGGTGCGGGCTGTGGCTATCAGGCGGCGGTACTGGCACAACTGACCAGTGAGGTCTATGCCGTTGAGCGGATCGAGCCGCTGCTGGCCAAGGCCAAGCTGAATCTGCGCGCAATCCAGCAGTTCAAGGTGCGCCTGAAGTATGCTGATGGAAATCTAGGCCTGCCCGAAGCTGCTCCTTTTGACACGATCATTGTTGCCGCCGCCGCTTCGTCGGTGCCGAAGGCGCTTTTGCAGCAACTCACGCTTGGTGGCAAAATGCTGTTGCCTCTGGGAACAGGCGATCAGTTTCTCCTGCTGGTTGAACGCCGAGCCGAAGGTTACGTCGAAACCCGCCTGGATAGTGTCCGTTTTGTTCCGTTACTTTCAGGACTTGAATGAAGAATATTCGATCTTTTACCAAACCGGGTCTGGCTTTTGCTCTTGCTGCCCTGCTGCTTCTGGCTGGTTGTGCAAGCAATTCACCGGCGCCGGTTTCCGATCGTGGTGGCCAGCCGATGTCGACTTCGCCTACCCCTGCTGCGCCTAAGGATACTTACACGGTCAAGAGCGGCGATACCGTGTACAGCATCGCGCGCGAACACAAAATGGATTTCCGCGAACTTATCGCGATGAACAATATTGAAAGCCCGGATCGCATCACGCCGGGAAAAGTGCTCAAGATCAAGCCGCCTGCCGATCAGTCGTCGTCGGTGGCGTCCACCGCGCCGGTCTCCACTGATGTGGTGGTCTCCCGGCCGATAGGTAACGATCCGGTAATCGAGAAACGACCGTTGGGCGCCAACACAGATGCCTTGAAGCGTGAACCGAAAGCAGGCAAAGAGGCGTATTCGGATCAGGCGTTGGCTCAGGCGCAGAACCCGGGGCAGCCGAAGCCTGCTGTGGTGCCGGCTTCAGCAGCGGCTACGGAGGTCAAGCCCGAACCCAAGCCGGCCGAAGCGGCTCCGGCGAGTGAAGATCTCGCCTGGATCTGGCCGGCCGGTGGCAAGGTGATTACGCAATTCAGTGAAGGCGGCAATAAGGGCATCGATATCGCCGGCAAGATGGGCGATCAGGTCGTCGCCGTCGGTGACGGGCGCGTGACTAACGCCAACAATGCGTTGCGCGGATACGGCTACCTTATCGTGATCAAGCACAGTGGAAATTTCATTACGGTTTACGCGCATAACAGCAAGTTGCTGGTAAAAGATGGGCAAACGGTGACGAAGGGGCAGAAAATCGCCGAGATGGGTAATACCGATGCTGATCAGGTCAAACTGCACTTTGAAGTCCGGCAGCAGGGCAAACCGGTCGATCCGCTCCAATATCTGCCGAAGCGTTGATCATGTCTGGTGCTCCTGATTCTGATTCCGATTCTGGTTTCTCTGAAGACGAACTACCCGGAGAAAGGGCTTCAGACGAGGTTTTCCTGGCGGAAGCCGATGACGAAGCCGTCGCTGCGACGCCAGAAGTCGAGCTGCTCAACGATGTAACCCAGCATTATCTCAACGAGATAGGCGCCAAACCCCTGTTCACGCCGGCCGAAGAGTACGACTGGGCGTGCCGTGCCAAGGCGGGGGAGTTTGAAGCACGCCAGAAGATGATCGAGCACAACCTGCGGCTTGTGGTGAACATCGCCAAGCATTACCTCAATCGTGGTATCCCGCTACTGGATCTGATCGAGGAAGGCAATCTCGGCCTGATTCATGCGATCGAGAAGTTTGATCCGGAGCGTGGGTTCCGTTTCTCGACCTACGCCACCTGGTGGATTCGCCAAAGCATCGAGCGCGCGATCATGAACCAGTCGCGCACCATCCGTTTGCCGGTGCATGTGGTCAAGGAGATCAATCTCATCCTGCGCGCCTTCCGGCACCTGGAAA
>JAIFNM010000165.1 GCA_020047725.1 Betaproteobacteria bacterium | reverse complement strand
GAACAGGTCGCGCGCGGTGCCGGGCCCTTCTACTACCTGCCAAAAATGGAGTCGCACCTTGAAGCGCGCCTGTGGAATGACATCTTCGTCATGGCGCAAGACCTCATTGATTTGCCCCAAGGTACCATCAAGGCTACCGTACTGATCGAAACCATCCTCGCCACGTTTGAGATGGAGGAGATCCTCTATGAACTGCGCAACCACTCCGCCGGCCTGAACGCCGGGCGCTGGGACTACATTTTTTCATGCATCAAGAAATTCAAGAAGAACAAGGATTTCTGCCTGGCCCAGCGCAGCGCCATCACCATGGAAGTACCGTTCATGCGCAACTACGCGCTGGCGTTGATCAAAGCCTGTCACAAGCGCGGCGCACCGGCGATGGGTGGCATGAGCGCACTGATTCCGATCAAGAATGATCCGGTCGCCAACGAAAAAGCGCTCGCCGGCATCCGTCACGACAAGACGCGCGACGCCAACGATGGCTTTGACGGTGGCTGGGTGGCGCACCCAGGACTGGTGGCGATCGCCGCAGAGGAATTCCAGAAGGTGCTCGGCGAACGTCCAAATCAGTGGGAAAAGCAGCGTACCGAAACCTTCACTGCCGCGAATTTCCTGGATTTCCAACCCTCACAACCGATCACCGAAGCCGGTCTGCGCAACAACATCAATGTCGGCATTCATTACCTCGGCAGTTGGCTGGCCGGCAATGGCTGCGTTCCGATCCATAACCTGATGGAAGACGCCGCGACCGCCGAAATCTCGCGCTCGCAGGTCTGGCAATGGGTCGTTTCGCCGAAGGGAATTCTCGATGATGGCCGCAAGGTCACTGCCGCTATGGTGCGCGGCATGATCCCGGAAGAACTGGCCAAGGCAAAAGCAACGGTCACCGCACAAGGCGAAGACACCATCACCTACGATCAGGCAGCCGTCATATTCGACACCATGTCGCTATCGGAAAACTATCCCGAGTTTCTGACACTGCCTCTCTATGAGGCGATGGAGTAAAAACTACAGCACCACCTGCGTTCCGAGTTCCACTACCCGGTTGCTCGGAATTTTGTAAAACGTCGTTGCACTGCTGGCGTTTCTGAACATTGCAACGAAAAGCTTCTCGCGCCACAGTGCCATTCCTGACCCGACCTTCGGGATCAGGGTGGCACGGCCGAGGAAGAACGAAGTTTCCATCATCTCGATGGCCACCCCCTGATCGGCACAGAACGTCAAGGCCAGAGGAATATCCGGCTCATCCTTGAAACCGTATTGCACAGTCACTCTGTAAAAATCGCCCTTCAGCTTTCTTATCTCGACGCGGTCAATCTCCGGTACATAGGGCACATCAAACACTTCTACGGAGACGATCAGCACCCGTTCGTGCAGCACCTTGTTGTGCATCAGGTTGTGCAGCATGGCATTCGGCACGCGATCATTGCGCGAAGTCATAAACACTGAGGTGCCCGAAACTCGCGATGGCATCGACACGAGGAGTGCGTCAATAAACGTTTCCAGATCAATCGCTTCGCCGCTTGTGCGCTCGGTCAGCAACTGGCCGCCACGCTTCCAGGTACTCATCAACAAAAAGACCAATGCACCGGCCGCCAGCGGAAACCAGCCACCATCCGGGATTTTCAGAACATTGGCGAACAGGAAGGTCAACTCAACCGTCAAAAAGACGGTAAACAGCGCAATTGCCCGCCCCCAACCCCAACCCCAGCTTTTCGCAGCAACAAAGGTGGCCAGAATCGAGGTGATGACCATGTCACCGGTTACCGCTATTCCGTAGGCGGCAGCAAGATTATTGGTTGATTTGAAACCGAGAACCAGAATGACCACCGCAAGGAAAAGCCCCCAGTTAACCCCCGGCAGATAAACTTGGCCCTGCGCTTTTTCAGAGGTGTACTGAACCTCGAAACGCGGCAGGAAACCCAATTGCATGGCCTGACGGGAAACCGAAAAAGCGCCTGAAATAACAGCCTGCGAAGCGATCACCGTCGCCAGTGTGGACAGACCTACCAACGGGAATAAAAGCCAATCCGGCGCAAGGTGGTAAAAAGGATTCGCCACCGCAGACGGATCAACAAGCAACAGTGCTCCTTGCCCAAAATAGTTAAGCATCAGTGATGGCAAAACAAAACCGAACCATGCCTGGCGAATCGGCTTGCTTCCGAAATGTCCCATATCAGCGTAGAGCGCCTCGGCTCCGGTCACCGAAAGCACGACAGCGCCCATGGCAACGATGGCAATACCCCGATTCTCAAAAAGGAAACCAAGGCCATACGCCGGATTGAGCGCCTTGAGTACACCCGGGCTCGCTGTAATGTTGATCAGACCAAGTACGCCAAGGGTGGCAAACCAGACCATCATCACTGGCCCGAACATCGCACCGACTGAAGCGGTACCCCTGCGCTGATAAAAGAAAAGTACGAAGAGAACCCCCAAGGTCAGCGGAATGACGAAGGGACGCAGCACCGGAGTTGCGACCTCCAGGCCTTCGAGCGCTGAAAGCACTGAAATCGCTGGAGTGACCATGCCATCGCCGTAGAACATTCCGGCGCCGAGAAGCCCTGCCAGCATGATCGCTTTTTCGCGTTTCGCATTACCCTTGGCCCCATGCAGCGCCAGCGCGATAAGGGCCATGATGCCACCCTCGCCCCGGTTATCGGCGCGCATGATGAAGACGACGTACTTGATCGAAACGACGATGATCAACGACCAGAGAATCAGGGAAACAATGCCGAGTATGTTCTCCGGCGTCAGCGGGATCGCGTGCAATCCGGCAAACACCTCTTTCATGGTGTATAGCGGACTGGTACCAATGTCGCCATAAACCACACCGAGAGCCGCCAGAGCCATCGCGGCCTGTTGCGACTTGCTTTGAATTGCTGCGTGCTGCATCTAGGGCTTCACTTTCATAAGTTCTTCCTGACCAACCAACGGTATCCGGCAAATTGCATCAAAACGCACAATGACAAAAAGGGAGTGAGGAGCATAACGCTCCTCACTCCCTGTTCATTATCCCACGTCCACACCGTAAAGATAACCCGAGGGCAATCCTTACGCTATGGAATGGGCTGCAATCACCCGATAACGCAGAGCACAGCCCCCTTGGGCACCGTGTCACCGCTCTTGAACTTCATCTCCTTGACGGTTCCGTCACAGGGGGCGACAAGCGCATTCTCCATCTTCATGGCCTCGAGAACCACGACAGCTTCACCCTTGGTCACTGCATCGCCCACGTTCTTCAAGTACTTGATGACCATTCCCGGCATTGGAGCCAGAAGACGCGTGCCGTGGGCTTCAGCGGCTGCAGCCGGTGCCGGAGCAGCCGCCGGAGCCGAAGTTGCGGCCTTGGGTGCTGCGGCAACCGGAGCCGGGGCAGGAGCAGCAGCAACCGCCACGCGCGGCGCGGCCGCGACAACAGGTGCATCACCCGTCGGATCAACATCAACGCTGAAGTGCTCGTTGTCGATGAAGACGTTGAAGGTACGAACACGTTCCGATTTCTCCGGAACATCAGACTTGCGCTCAACAAGTTCACCGGCCTTGGCCTTCTTGACCAGTTCATCCTGTTTCTTGACGAATTCCATGGTGATCGGCTTGACGCTGGCAGGAACTTCGGCGCGGCCGTACTTCCACTCCAGGAATTTCTTGCCGGTGACCGGGAACTGGGCGTAGATGAGCAAATCGTCCATATCAGCGGCCAGATCGCCAATTTCGGCCTTGGCCTTTTCCAGTTCGGGCGCCAGCACTTCGGCAGGACGGCAGAAAATCGGCTCCTCGCCGCGCGGATAACCCTTCAATGCCTTCTTCTGCACTTCCGGGTCGATCGGCACCGCTGTCTTGCCATACAGGCCGTAGCACAAATCCTTGACCTGACCGGTAATCATCTTGTAACGCTCTTCCGGCGTGTCATGCAGCACATTGTTAACCGTCTGCACACCAACGATCTGGCTGGTCGGGGTGACCAACGGAATCTGGCCGAGTTCCTTGCGGACGCGCGGCAATTCCTTGTAGACCTCGTCGATCCGGTCGAGCGCATCCATTTCACGCAGCTGGCCGACCAGATTGGAGAGCATGCCACCGGGCGTCTGGTGCAGGAGAACGTTGATGTCGATGATCGAAACCTTGGAATCATCCAGCAGGTGCTTGTACTTCGGCATCACCTGCTTTTCGAGGACTTCGTTGATCTCGGCCAGTTTGCGGATGTCAAAACCGGTATCGCGATTGGTTCCGAGCAGGGTCATCACCAACGGCTCGATGGCCGGGTGCGACGTGCGATAGGCGTAGGGCGTCATGCACGTATCGAGGATGTCGACACCGGCTTCGATGGCCTTGAGCTGGCTCATCGAGGCCATGCCGGAAGTGAAGTGGCTATGCAGATGGATCGGAATCGTCACCGCGGCCTTCAACGCCTTGACCATCTCATAGACATCGTACGGCGCGATCATGCCGGCCATGTCCTTGATACAGATGGAGTCGGCACCCATGTCGACCAGTTCCTTGGCCTTGCCGACATAGTAGTCGAGGCTGTAAACATCGCCACCCATGCGCGGCTCGGTCATCGTGTAGCACATGCAACCCTGGAAATGCTTGCCGCTCTTCTTGATCTGCTTGACGACCGTTTCGAAGTTGCGATAGTCGTTCAGCGCGTCGAAGGTGCGGAAGATATCCATGCCGTTTTCAGCGGCGCGGTCAACGAAGGCGGTGGCCACGTCGTCGGCGTAGTTGCGGTAGCCGACCAGATTCTGCGCACGCAGCAGCATGGAGAACGGCGTCTTCTTGGCGTAGCGCTTGAGGGTACGCAGACGCTCCCACGGATCTTCGTTCAGGAAACGGTGCATGGTGTCGAAGGTGGCACCGCCCCAGGTTTCCAGCGCCCAGAAACCAACCTCATCCATCATTTCGGCAACCGGGATCATGTCCTCGGTACGGCCACGCGTGGCGAACAGGGATTGGTGTCCGTCGCGCAGGGAAAGATCCATGATCTTCACCGGATTGGCTGCTTTTGGACGGTCGGCAGCGTAATTCATTGCTGTCATTACTACGTTATCACTCATTTTTTAGCTCCACTAAGACTCAAAAAGAAAATACTGAAATCTAACGAGCGCCGGAGAAGGCGCGTAACTGGACCATCCGGCGGCCGGACATCATTTCGGTGCGCCCGAACTGAGCCCAGGCGCCCGGTTCAGCGGGAGGCTGCGCCGTCACGACCGGCTGCGCCTGCATCAGGGCCGCTTCTTCCTGCTCCAGATACATTTGCACCGCCGCCAGGGCAGCGGTGATCTTCTTTGCTTTATTCTGCATCGTCATTCCTCTTGAAGGCAGGATCGTCACATCACAACGGAATGTTCCCGTGCTTCTTCATCGGGTTGGAATCGCGCTTGTTCTGCACGAGACCCAAGGCCTTGATGATGCGCGCACGCGTTGTCGAAGGAACGATGACGTCGTCGATGTAGCCACGCTCGGCTGCGAGATACGGATTGGAGACCTTCTCGTGGTACTCCTCTTCCTTCTCCGCAAGATAGGCCTTGGCATCGCCCGAAGCCTTGGCCTGACGGGCATAGAGCACCTCAACGGCACCCTTCGCGCCCATCACGGCGATTTCACCGGTCGGCCACGAGTAATTGATGTCGCCACGCAGGTGCTTGGACGACATGACGCAATACGCGCCGCCGTAGGCCTTGCGCGTGATCACCGTAATCTTCGGCACCGTTGCTTCAGCATAAGCGTAGAGGATCTTCGCGCCGTTGCGGATGGCGCCGCCGAACTCCTGCGCCGTACCGGGCAGGAAGCCGGGAACGTCAACGAAGGTCACCACCGGAATATTGAAACAGTCGCAGAAGCGGACAAAGCGCGCGCCCTTGATCGACGAATCGATATCGAGAACGCCCGAGAGGTAAGCCGGCTGATTGGCGACGATACCGACGCTGATACCGTTGTAACGGGCAAAACCGACGATCAGGTTCGGCGCGAACTGTTCCTTGATCTCGAAGAAATCGGCGTTATCGACCGTTTCCAGGATGACCTGCTTCATGTCGTACGCCGCGTTGGCGTTCGCCGGAATGATGTCCCTGAGAACGTCGGAGTGGCGATCGATGGGGTCGGTACACGGCACGATCGGTGGCGACTCCAGGTTGTTCTGCGGCATGAACGAGAGCAGGCGCTTGATGTAGTTGATGGCGTCGGCGGTCGATTCGGCGGCGTAATCGGAAACACCGCTCTGCGTCGAATGCATGTCCGCGCCACCGAGCTCCTCGACCGTCACATCCTCGTGGCAGACCGACTTCACGACCTTTGGCCCGGTCAGGAACATGTAGGAATTGAGCCGCTCCATCACCACGAAATCGGTGAGTGCCGGTGAATACACCGCACCGCCGGCGCAGGGACCCATGATCGCCGAAATCTGCGGCACGACGCCCGAAGCCATCACGTTGCGCAGGAAGATATCCGAGAAACCGGCCAGGCTATCGATGCCTTCCTGAATCCGCGCACCGCCCGAATCATTCAGACCGATGACCGGTGCTCCGTTCTTCATCGCCAGATCCATGACCTTGCAGATCTTTTGCGCCATCGTTTCCGAAAGCGAACCGCCGAGGACGGTGAAATCCTGCGCATAGACATAGACGATCCGGCCATTGACCGTTCCATGGCCAGTAACGATGCCATCGCCGGGGAAGACCGTTTCACCGATCCCGAAATTCTGGCAACGGTGGGTCTTGAACATGTCGAACTCTTCGAACGAGCCCGGATCCATCAGCATCTCGATCCGTTCGCGCGCCGTCAGCCGCCCGGCCGCATGCTGTTTATCGATCCTGTCCTGACCGCCGCCCAGACGGGCTTCTGCCTGAAGTTGCAGGAGATGTTCCAACTGCTGCTTTGTATCCATGTTGCCTACCTTGGTAATGAGAAATCTTTGCGCAGTGATGGTCATGGATTCTTCAGGGAATTCAGGATTCCGTCCCGTACCCTGGCCGCATGAGCATGTGCCGACTCGCGATTCTAGCCTCTTTTATTTGCCTAAAGGAACTCTTTCATGTGGAAATAAACGCCCCAACTTGCCCCCAGCAAACACACCATAAGCAATAAGCCATACTTATTGAAATCACTTCTGTTCAGCAACAGCATTAAATATGTTTTTCCCAAATCCGTCCAGTCAACATGACTTTTCAAAGCTACTCGGTACCAACCGCCGTAAACGAAAAAAGCCCTCCGGTTTCCCGGAGGGCCTTTTCGTATCACAAGAACGGCTTACTTGGTCTTGGTCTTTTCCTTGAACGCGGCCAGTTCCTTGGCGTAGTGCTTCGGAATGATCTTGTCCCAGAT
>JAIFNM010000242.1 GCA_020047725.1 Betaproteobacteria bacterium | reverse complement strand
ATGGCCGATATTGATAACTTCAAGCTGTACAACGATTCACTGGGTCACCAGGAAGGCGACCACTGTCTGGCAGCAGTCGCTGACGTATTTTTGCAGGCGGCGGGGCGAGCGGGTGACCTTGCCGCCCGCTATGGCGGCGAGGAAATCGTCTTTCTGATGCCGGGGGCAGATATCGCCGCGGCACTGAGCATGGCCGAACGCTTACGCGCCGCGTGCGAGGCGCTGGCCATTCCCCATCTCGCTTCACCCGTCAGTCCTGTGGTGACGATCAGCCTGGGCGTAGCGTCCTGTGTTCCATCGGCTGAATCGTCTGCCGAATTTTTGATAGCACAAGCCGACGCCGCTCTCTACCGAGCCAAGGAGGCAGGTCGCAACCGGGTGTGTTGATGGCGTCGTCGCGTCGAATCAGTCAGACGGCAATACCAAACGGATATCAGCCCCACCTGACAGCACGCCCACATACCCTCGCCGACCTCGTTTGAGCCGCTTCTGAAGCATCCGCTCGGCATCGCTGCGCGTTGAACAGCACGCATCGAGGAAGGCATTACACGCCGCCCAGCGGCCTTCTGGCGTGCGCAACACAGCGACGCTCCGGCCACCGTCGACGGTGGTTACGATGCACGTCGCTTCGCCACTTCGCCAGGAAGCTGCGACCAGGTTCATCGCCTCGTCCTGCGGTACACAAAGACCGATCAGCGCGTCGATTGGCGAGTCGTATTCGGCACAGAGAATGGCCGGGAAATAGCGATCTGCAGGAACATCTTTCATGGGCGATACTTCTAACACGCACCGCAGCGCTTGTAAAACGCCTGCCCCCCAAGGCACAATCGCGGCTTACCGGAGTTTACTGATGTCGTTTGATGTAGTCATCGTGGGCGGCGGCCTGGCAGGACTCTCGCTGGCCTGCGCCCTGCGCGATACGCGCCTGAAAATCGCCCTGGTGGAAAACCGCGCCCCAACACCAGCTACAGGTTGGGATGCACGCGTTTACGCCATCAGCCCGGCCAACGCCGACTTCCTGCGTGACATCGGTGCCTGGAAACATCTGGACGCCGAGCGCATCGCGCCAATTCACGCCATGAAGATCCTTGGCGATGGCGGCGCGCAACTCGACTTTAGCGCCTACGAATCAGGTGTTTCTGAACTCGGCTGGATTCTCGAATCATCGCTGATGGCCTGCGAGCTTTGGGAAAACGTCAAGCGGCAAAGCAACCTCACCCTGCTTTGCCCGGCTGCTCCGCGGGCCATGGAAATGGGCGAAAAGGACGTCACCCTTACGCTGGAAGATGGACAGGCCTTGACAACCAGACTGCTGGTAGGCGCTGATGGCCGCGACTCCTGGATGCGCGAAGCCGCCGGTTTGCAGGCGATCAACACACCCTACGGCGAAATGGGTGTAGTCGCCAATTTTGCATGCGAACGCCCACATCGCGGCATCGCCCGCCAGTGGTTCCGTGACGATGGCGTTCTCGCCTGGCTACCGCTCGCCGGGGATGAAACCACCCATCGTATTTCAATGGTCTGGTCGACGCCCGACGCCCACGCCGAAACCTTGCTGGCACTGTCGCCAGAAGCGCTGTGCGCCCGCGTTGCGGAAGCCGGCGGCAATGAACTGGGCGCGCTCAAGTTGGTCACGCCAGCAAGCGCCTTCCCGCTGCGCCTGATGCGCGTGCCGCAAACCATCGCGCCGCGACTGGCGCTGATCGGTGACGCCGCACACGGCATTCATCCGCTTTCCGGACACGGCATTAACCTCGGTTATCAGGACGCCAAAGCGCTGGCCAACCTGCTCGCTGCCACGCCGGAATGGCAAGACATCGGCAGCGAGCGTCTGCTGCGCCGTTACCAGCGCGCACGACGCGAAGAAACGGTCGTGATGCAGTACACAACTCATACACTTCGCCTGATTTTTCGTGAGAAACTATTTGGACTTAAGCCCCTGCGTAACATTGGAATGAACATAACCAACGCTTTACCGGCCGTAAAAAACCAGCTTGTACGCTACGCACTTGGCGCCTTTTAACCCTGACGTATCTGATCGGAGAAACACCCATGTTTACTAAACTGCTTCCGCTCGTGCTGGCGGCTACGCTTAGCCTGCCGGCTCTGGCTGAAGAGGCCGGCGTCAAGAAGGCGACTGAGGCCAAACAAGGCACCAAGGCGGCCCGTGTCCAGTCGCTCGAGTCCGACTCGGATACCAAGATCGCCAACGTTCAAAAGGCAATTGAGGCCAAACTGGGCACCAAGGTCGCGAGCATCGTCAAGAGCCCTTATCTCGGGCTCTACGAGATTTACGCCGACGGTCAGATCCTTTACACCGACGAAAAAATGACCGCCATCATTGCCGGAACGATGATCGATGGAAAGACGATGAAAAACGTCACCGCCGAACGGATGCAAAAGCTGACGGCAATCAAGTTCACCGATCTGCCGCTTGAAAACGCCATCAAACAGGTACGCGGTGACGGCAAGCGTGTGTTGGCAACATTCGAGGATCCGAACTGTGGCTACTGCAAGAAGCTGGCAAAGGACCTTTCCAAACTGGACGATATAACGCTCTATACCTTCCTGCTGCCCATCCTCTCGCCGGATTCGCTGGAGAAGTCCAACCAGATCTGGTGTTCAGCGGACAAGGCCAAGGCCTGGAATGATTGGATGCAAGAGGGCAAAGCGCTGTCCGGCAAGGGTGATTGCGATACGAGCGCAGTTCAGAAAACGGTTGAACTCGGCCGCAAGCTGGCTATCTCTGGCACGCCGACGCTGTTCTTCGCCAACGGCGAGCGCGTTCCGGGTGCCGTGCCGATTGCCCAGATCGAGCAAAAACTGAGTCAGGCGCTGAGCGGCAAGTAGTCTGCAGGCCAATAGATACGCTCATCTCCAGGCACAGAACCACAAGAGCCGCTATACATGCGGCTCTTGCGTTCATCGCCCCCAGGATCGCCAATTGACGCCCGTGCCAGACACGGGCGTTTTTTCGCTCAGTTCGGCGTTTGCTCGTTTTCCAGTGCCTTGGTCGTAATGTCGTGGTAGAGGCTCAGCATCTGGCCGACTAGTTCCTCGTACTCGGAATGGCGCTCCATTAGCGGTTTTAATGCCTCGGCATCTTCGAAGACCCGCTCAAGAAAATCAATATCCATGTCGTCCAGCGCTCCGCCCTGATCAAGCTTGGCTTTCAGATCGAGGGCACGCGGCAAGTGCAGGGACGCCATTTCTTCAACAATCGCCAGAAACACACCATCTTCTTCTGATTCGTTATCCATCGCTCGCTCCTGAGTGTTACGTGTTGATCTGGCGTCTCATGGCGTACCGATGAACAGGTACACGCTGGAGACACCACCACCTGATCGTCCATAGCCGATATAGGCTGGTCCGAGCGGTGTTTCACCGCCGACATAGATCGATGCAGAGTTCAGCCATCCGGTACGGTTCGTCTCCGTATAGAGCCTTCCGACCTTGGCGGTTTCGAGCGCAATACCGGCACGCATGTCCCCGCGCAAACCCAGCGGTGGCCGCCCGACAATCTTCTCGGCCCGCAGGCCGACGTAGCGGATCTTGTCGCCATTGATCTGATTCAGAGAAAATCCGGACAAGTTGAAGAATCCGCCAAGCGTGCCAGTATCGTAGGATGGCAAACGGCCCTTCAGCGACCCTTGGTAGTTTGCTTTTGCGTTCAAAACGATATCGTTGAAGGTGTAAGCTCCACGCAACTCGGCAAAAATCTTGCTGTAACCCTCTTTTGGCGCATTGAAGTAGGCGATTTTTGATGCCCAGCCGGAGGTCGGGAAAGACAGGCGATCCATCTGGTCAAAGTCGAGCGATACGTACTCACCACCGTAAGTCTTGGTGAGACCGTCCGGAAACACCCTGGAGGGAATGCCCGTATTCAGGCTCGCGTCAAGCCAGGTCTGTCGCCAGCCCGCCCGCAACTGCCCGAGCAGACCCACATTAACGCCAACGCCAAGCGAAGCGATGCGCTTGATCTTCTGGTAATCGGCCAGCTTGTGGTTGTCCTGATAGATACCGGAGATTTCCTTGCCATAGGAAATGGACGTTTCCATGAAATAGCGCTGACGGTCTTCGAGCGGCTGGTACAGATCAACCGACAGCGCCGTGTTTCTACCGATTTCGCCCACGGTGATCAATTGTCCGCCAAGGGAATTGAGCCAGTTTTTCTCGTAGGCGGCGCGCAGGGTATAGGCTGAGTCCTGCTTGAAATTGGTGTCCAGATTGACGCCCAGACGCAGATAATCCGGTCCCCAGCGCTTCTCCATCGGCGTAACCCGCAAAATATTGCGATCCCGTGTCGTAAGCAGCGAATAATCAACACTCTCGTACCAACCGTCACCGTAGGCACGCAGCATATCCTGGTTGAGCCGGACGTCGTCCATGCGTTCCCCCGGCTTGATCTGGAGGTGCCGCTCAATCGCCGCGGGATTGACCGACTTCATCCCGGCAATCTCGATTTCGTGAATAGCCGGCGATTCAGGTCTGACGTAGCTCATCTTGCGGACCCAGGCCGAGTAGTGCTCCTCGCTGACCGAAAAGGCCTTGAGGCGATCCGCGAGCAACTCCGCGGCCACCTTGCCGCGATCCGCTGTTTCCGAGCTTCGCTGAAAATCACCCGCTGTAATGCCAGCCAGATCGGGCTTGATGTAGATATCAGTCGGTTTAAGTCTGGACAGCGAACGGCTGACGTTCTGCTCGGTAAGGATATTCACCATCTGCACTGAAACAGTCAGCAGCGAACCGACGTCCTCGGCCTTCATCAACGGCGAACCAACATTCACGACGATCACTACATCGGCCTGGCAACGTTCGCGGGCCTCGTCTATCGGCACGTTATCAACCAGCCCGCCGTCCACCAGCTTGCGCCCCAGGTGATCGACCGGGGCCATCAATCCGGGAACCGACATGCTGGCACGCATGGCCTTGGTCAGGCTGCCCTCGCGCAGCACAACACGTTCGCCTGTACCAATATCTGTCGCGAGAATCGACAAAGGCAAGGGGAGCGATTCAATATCACGTTCGCCAATATCGGAATTGACCAGACGATTGAAGAATAGCTTGATCTTCTGCCCGGCAACGACACCACCCTGATACGCAACGCCCTTGTCGGTCACGCCGATTTCAGAACCCGGCATGAATCGCCGTGCAATCGACTTGTTGCGGTAATTGATCTCAGAATACGGCGGGTTGTCTTGAAACATGTCATTCCAGTCTGCCTTCGCCAGTTCTTTACGCATCTCGGAAGGAGAGAGACCGGAAGCAAGCGCACCGGAGATCAGCGCGCCCATGCTGGTCCCCGCTATGCAATCGACCGGTACGCGCAGATTCTCCAACACTTCCAGCACGCCAATGTGCGCCGCACCGCGTGCGCCACCGCCGCCGAGCACCAGACCGATATGCGGTCTGTCTGTTTCTCCGGCATGTGCAAACGAAACAAGCAGTGCTACAACAAAAAGCACCCGAATGGCAATTGCATTTCTCATTTCCCTGAATATTCCTGCTCAACAAGCTGAAGGTCCGCATCCTACCAGATGCGCAACAACGCTCGCCGCCACCGGATGAAGAAGAAACTGCATGCAATGAAAACATGCCGGTTTCAGCGGAAACTACGGAGTTACATTCAGAATCATCACTGCTAATCTGAATGTACGTTATCGTTGGGGATCAAGCATGAGAAACGCAGGACCATATCACTTGGTCAACATGTATAGCCGATTCACTGCGCAGTTCGTTCTAAAGATTTTCCGTGCTTTGCCGATTTGAACAGATGGCCGCTGCCATAACCTGAAAAGCTACCCAACCGGACCCATTCGTCAACCAGAAACGACTGTGAAGAAGCCCACCATCGCCCCTGACATTGTGGCTATGATTGCGAGAATCCAATGATCATCCCTGACGAAACCAACAGCCCGGCCATGCAGCGCATCCTCGCGCTACTGGCAAAAAAGGCAGACATGTCGGCCAGCGACATCTCGCGCGAGGCGTTTGTCGGCCTGACAACTCTAGCCTGTGGCGGCTACCTCAAAGCGCTTCGTACCAAACGGCTGGTTCATGTCAGCGGCTGGCGAAAGACCGCCAAAGGCTTTGTGACCCCCTTGTTCAGCCTCGGCAATCGTTCCGACCTGCCCCGGCCCGAGTTCAGCGATGAAGACCGGGACTCGGCCGGGATGGCGCTCATCGTGGCCGCATTGACTCGCTTCGGAATGCTGACCTATATTGAAGCCGCCCAAGCCACAGGCCTGTCGCCCAACACCATCAAGAATGCCCGCTATATGGACATTCTGGTAAAACAGAAGAAGATCCACATTACCGCCTGGCGCCACAACCGTGCCGGCCCGATGATCGCGGTTTACACCGCCGGCAATGGCAAACCTGCCGAAAAGCCCACCCCGCTTTCGCACGCTGAAAAATGCCGGCGCAGTCGCGAAAAGAAGCGTGTGCTGTCGGAAGACCGGGGAATTATTGCTCAACTCGCGAGAATTTGAGTCAAGCGCCCGCCACCATCAAAGCTGGAAGGCCAGCCACAGGAGCAAGCCCTCAGCTACTTCCCGGATCATGCCAGGACGGCGCGCAGCATAGGGAACGGACTCCTGACGGCGAGCATCGACCCAGCGTGCAAAGCCACGCACAGCCTTGCGGTCGTAAAAGGCCACCATTATTTCGTAGTTGAGGAACAGGCTGCGACCATCAAGATTGGCTGAACCAGCCAACGCCAGTTCGTCGTCGATCAGCACCGCCTTGGCATGAATCATGCGTGGGTGCAGCCAGACTCTGGCCCCCACCGCGACCAGATCCCGTAGCGCGCGATGGCGTGCAAAGTCGGCCAGACGGTGGTTGGAACGAGCCGGCAAGACCAGATCGATCTCGATACCACGACGAGCCGCCAGCGTTAGCGCCATCATCAGCCCGGCGTCAGGAACGAAATACGGCGTTATCGCCAGAATTCGCCGTTGCGATGTGAAGCAACCAGAGATCAGCAGCGTATGGATGGTGTCATCCGGCCGATCCGGCCCGCTGGCGACCAATTGAGCGAGCGCTCCCGATTCGGGCACAGGAGACTCGGCGATGCCAGGTGCCGGAGCCGGACACTCGGTAGCAAACGCCCAGTCCTGCTCGAACTGTTGCAATGCCTGCGCAGCAAGTTCACCCTGCAGATCGAAACTCAGATCAATCCACGGCACGCTACCCAGAATCGGCCGCGGATCGCCTTCAAAATACTCGGCCGCCAGATTCCGGCCTCCACACCAGAAGCGTTGGCCATCCGCGATGACCATCTTGCGGTGGTTGCGCAGGTTGGTTCGCCCGCGCTTGGGAGAACGA
>JAIFNM010000018.1 GCA_020047725.1 Betaproteobacteria bacterium | reverse complement strand
CCGTCGAGATGGTCACGGAAATATCGTCGGCTATTCAGCAACAGGGTTCCGCAATGAACAGTATCGCGCAACAGGTTGAGCGGATCGCGCAGATGTCCGAAGAGAGCAGTGCCGCGGCCCAAAATAGTGCTCAAGTGGCAAAGGACGTCGATACTCTGGCAACGGAGATGCAACAGATTGTGAGCGTTTACAAGATTTGAGTGCTGCTGTGAAGCGCCTCTTCAGCCCGAGTGAAACTATATAAGCGTGTAACAACAACCGTAACGTCTCCCGTTCTTGGAATGTGATGAGGCGAGGGAATGCATTAGTCCTGACTAAAGGAAGCAGATAAATTGTTAAGCTGGATAACTGTTGTCCGGTTATAGATCGTACAAATTCTGTTCATTGGGCGCACTACGGGAACTCGTAGCAACCACCCGGAAACACTTGGCGCAAAGCTACCTTCTCAAACAACGTGTCCGACAATATCTGTTGCAATGTGTAGAGCGAGGAGTCCAGATTCAGGCGCTTTTCTGCGATAGCCATGAGGACATAGATCGACATTACGATTCAAATTTGTGTCTTCATCGCACAATATCAGGAAGCCTACGGTGAAGCCATGTTGGACTTGCGTGCCAAAAAAAATCGCAGTTCCTGCTGGGCGAGGAAGACAAGTGATCGCGACGATCCACCAGTGACTCATGGCCGACGGAATCCACTTCTCGACCAGTAAGCTCTGTCGATGGTTCGAAGTGCCGCGCCGGAGCTTTTACTATCGACCGGTAAAGGCAGTGCCGAGGCTCAGGAGCATCTTGCCGAACCGGTCAAGCAGATGATCGAAGAGAGCCCGTCGTTCGGCTACCGTATCAGTCGAGATCAATCAGAGGTTCGTCGGAAGGCTCTGCGCGCAAATGCTATCGACCGTCGCCCAAAAGTTATGCACAAGAACTCCAGCGTCACCCGGTGGGCGAACTAATCCGATTTTCCATTGTGCGGCTTCGTCCTCGAATGGTGTAACCCGTGCATCAATGTGTTGAAGATATGTTGAGGATGGAACTATGGCCCAAGCAACTCCAGCTTCCGCCAAAGTGATCGCGGTAGAGAATTCATATACCGTTTGCAAGGTCTGAAGGCGCAATCCTTTTTGCGCGAAGTAGTTCATCATGTGATCATGAAATGCCGGAGCCCGTGATCGCGTGATCGTGGCTAGCGGACGGCGGGCCAGCTCTTGCAGATTCATGTCTTCGGGGTAAATGCGTGGCAAGAGGGCAACCAAACTAGCGTTCACCACGGGCAAGGCCGGCCAGCCTTCGGGTGCTGGAAGACGGCAGAAACCGACATCAAGTTCGCCATCACGCATAGCCTGAATCTGGAGGCGTGCTGACATCTCGAAAAGTTCGATTCGAACGTCCGGTCGTGTTTCACGAAATCGCGAGATGGCACGGAGAGTGATCGCTTTCGAACTAACACCGAATGCAATTCTTAGCGTTCCAAGCATACCTTGCGCGGCTTGCTGTGCCCGGTCGGAAAAACGGCCAATTCCATCCAATAGCGTACGGGCTTCTTCATGCAAATCGCGCCCGACCGGCGTGAGCCTGGTGAACGACGCATTTCGATCGAATAGCGGGCCACCGATATTGCTTTCAAGACGCTGTATTTGCTTGCTCAGGGCCGATTGTGTGACATGCAGGCGATCTGCCGCGTGACCAAAATGTAGAAGGTCACCCAAGGTCACAAAAGCACGGAGATCCCGAAATTCCATTATTCCTATTTGGAATTTACAAAGTGAAAATTAATCATTGGACGGAATCTTATCACGATGAAATCATGCTGCTCAACAAATGATCCGATGCGCAGGCATCTTGGCCAAAACGAAGTTGTTCAACGCCGATTACTATTTAGGGGCATGTTTTGAAAAGTCTAGATCGAAAACTCTCGCGGATACGCGCTGGTGCTTATACGCACGAAGATTTCATTATTGCTGATGCCAAAGATGCTGATATGGCCCTTGGCCTGACTGCACCCGGCCCTGCCAGAAATGCTGAGGGAAAGGCGTCAGAGCGGTTTGCTACGAGGGCGATCTACCTCGATGCAATTCGCTCGATGGCACGTTCGGGCCTCGTTGACATCATGCTGACCAGTGTTTCAGCGGCTGAAATATTGGCTAGCGAGGGCCTCTTCGCCGATAGTCCTGTGACACCCGCCGTGCGTTACAACGATACCTCCGATATTTGGTATCCACGCGGTGGACGCTATGGCGCTGAACCATCACAGCCCTTTCGCTCTGCCCGTTTGCCCCGAGTTCGCCAGTTTGTGGATCTGGGCCTTTACTCAATTACGTTTTCCAATGAAATCACACGCGATCTTGCCACAGTAGAAGCGTATTCAGCCTTCCGCGCGGAAGTAAGTGAGCAAGGAATGCGGCATTTCCTGGAAGTGTTTAATCCGACCTTCGATATCGGAGTGCCAAAGCCCGAGATGGGTCAGTTTATTGGCGATTCAATCGTAAGTCGATTGGCGGGCGTGGTAGCCGCCGAACAGCCCGTATTTCTGAAAATCGCTTACAACGGGCGACGCTCTATGGAGGAGTTGGCATCCTATGATCCTGAACGACTGATTGTCGGCATTCTAGGGGGGGATAAAGGCACGACACGCGATACATTCGAATTGATTTCTCAAGCCGAAAGAGCTGGTGTCCGAGTGGCGCTCTTTGGGCGAAAGATCAATCTTTCGCAAAGCCCGATTGATCTCGTTCGACTTATGCGTGCGGTAGTGGCCCGGGAACTGCGCACCGATGAGGCGGTTAGGGCCTACCACGGGTTGCTGCAAGACAAGGGAATCACGCCTGCCGTTCCCCTTGCTGACGATCTCGAAATTAGCGACCCGATTCTCCAAGCAGAGTGCTGAGGTGGTCAGACGCGGCATCATTTGTGCGGGCGCTTGGCTTGTTGACCACAACAGGTTGATCAGTCACTGGCCGAAGCAGGAAGCCTTGGCGCAGATAGTTACCTGCGAACTTCAGGGAGGGGGCCCGGCGCACAATATGGCTCTCGATCTTGCGCGCCTCGATCCTCTGTTCCCAGTCTGGGCGATAGGCGCAGTTGGGAATGACGACGGCGGCCGTCTTCTGATCGCCGCATGTGCCGAACGAGGCATCGACTTCAATGCGTTGCGTGTGTTCGATAGTGTAGCTAGCCGAGCCGACGCACGGACGAGTTTTCGTAAGCGGTGGCCACTTTGGCGAGCACACGCGGCTCAGCCTTGGTTCCAATGTCCTTGGCGATCTGCGCAACCCCATTGATGCCAGAAGCCTTGTGGAAGTAGCGTGCGCAATCCAGCAACGTCAACTCGACGCCAGCCACTTGGGCAAAACCGGTATCACTCTTCATCCGGTCGAGCTGATCGGGTTGATTGAGCTTTGCGAAAGTCTTGGGCGTCTGAAAGAGAAACTGGAGGCGGTGGCGGTCGATCTCGAAGTCCAGCAACTGCTTGGGTGCAACCACCTGAAATACCATGGCGGCCTGGTGCGATGAACCATGGAAGGCCGCAGCACGCAACAGCGAAATGCGATAGTCGAGACCCTGATACGTCATCAAAGGATCGATCCAACGAACGGGATCGGGGGTACCGGCCATCAGGTCCTCGGGTCGTAGGATCAAGTAGAAGCCATGACGAGGGTTGGCCAACCGGCGTTTTTTCATCAGCCGGGTGATAGCTGCGGTCAACCCCTCTAGTTTCAGATCGACCGCAGCCAGCGCCTCTTCGCGGTTGAAGTGTGCACGACCATCGAGAAGCCGGTCATCAACGAATTGATCAAAATAAGACATCCCCGATGCATACGCAAAAACCGACAAAATAACAAGGTTTTTGCGTATGAGTTGGGGTTCAGGGAGGTGGTATTCCGGAAGTGGCGGAAGTTACGGCATGGTCGGTGCCACGCATTTCACGACTGCGGCCCAGCGCTGGTTATACAAACGGCGCAACAACTTGTTTTGCTGCGGTTGACTTTGCGCTCAGGCTGGTGCATTACCACCGCCGACAGTTTGCCGGCCCGCATGCCGTCGCGGTTGACCACTGCAAAATTGCCCATTTCTGCACGAGCCTTCCGGTCACCCTTTAAGGAACGGACCGGCTAACTGTGGTTTTTCGCCACGCCACAAAATCATCCCAGCAACCAGCCCAACAGATCTCATCTCCATATTGAAACTGATTACCTCGTCGTGGCATCTCGATTTTCGCCTCGGCCACCAGTCGCGTAAGTAGGGGTACATTATTTCGACGCAAGGCTTCCCGCAGAGAGAAATCGTTTTGGACGTTTGGATTACCTTTGTCGACATGCCGTTCGCGGGATAACCATAGCCTACCGGTGCTCTCGTACGTCACCAGATCCTCGGCCAGTTTCAGTGCATCTGCAGCGCGTGTCGTGACGTCTGGAAATAACTCCTCGATCGTTTTAATAACCAGGCCGTCGTGCGACTTCTGCTGCATCGCGGCCTTCGTTTTGACAGCATACTCAGCATCTTTCTGTACGGACTCCAAAGACTGCCCGTAGTCAGTCAGCAGGAGGGCGGCGGCTGTGAGAGCGTCCATATCGCCGGTCATGGCATCACGTGTTTCGAAATCCAGACGCTTAAGAATTTCGATGATTTCAGTCGCCGCGCCCGCCGCCTTTTTCGTGTTGACACGTAATCGCTTGGCGTCATCCGGTCTTGGCCAGCCGCCGCTGACATAGTATTTCCGGAGCGCTTCCATGCGCCTACTGGAGGTGGCCCGTTGTTTCTTTGACATTGATGTCTTGGCTCTTTGAGCTGTGGCAATCAATTTATCGCGCTGACGACCGCTATCTTTTTCGGCATTCAATGCTTGCTCGGCGAGTTGCAACTGCTCATGAGTGGCCTGTAATTCCTTCTTGAGACCATCAATCTCGGCGGAACTCGGTACTTGGCACGCCAGAGCCAAGGCGGCCGCAATTTTCTCGGCCTTGCGAACCCGATACGCGGCTGCCCGGGCAGCAGGGTTGGCATGAACGGCCTTGCGGCCGGGTTTTCGCGGGGAACCGGTAGCATCGGACATGATTTATATTGCGTGACGTGATGAAATCAGTTTAAATCGCGATGTCACGTAATGCAAGGCACGAATCCAAAAATATCGCTGGACTTGGTTCAAGGACAAGATCCTGAGGCGAAGATCAATAAACCAAAAGGTGAGCCTGTTTATTTCCGGCAAGACGAAATTCGACAGAAAATATATCTTGATATTCCAACTAAGGAACGACAACGAAATAACTTCCCTTTTTGAAAGATCAAGAGTGGTTGAATGCTAACCACGTTTGCCCTCTCCCCAGCCCTCTCCTGCGGGAGAGGGTGCGCGGCAGCGCGGTGAGGGCAAGGGCGTACGCACAGTCCAGAAATCGGGAAGTTATTTCGTAGCCATTCCTAAGAGAAAGGGATAGTCTGTTTCTGGCAGGTCAAGACGCTGCAAACGGATTACCAGTGAACAGGCTTCCGAATCGGCTTTTTCTTGGTCGGGACGTGGGTTGGAAGATGCGCAGCAGCAAGCTCAGCGTCGTTAATATGGCGACGCGTCCAGTCAACATGCCGTGCCAGCGATTCGCTAACTGATCGATGACGATCTTCCGTTGCTGGCCGGATCGGTGAGATAACACCAAGGGTGATGTGCGGGAAGTCCTCACGGATCGCTTTCAATGTTGGCTCGGCGTCCGAATCGTTCGTGACGATCACTTGTTGATCAAAGAGTCCTTTTGACGCATCACGATACATTGTGATTGCAATATTCACGTCGGTCTGTTTCTCTTCAATTTTCCATACCCTCGACCGCTGTTCTCTATCATAGGGTGAGCCATCAATAAAAGTGGGCAGCAAGGTACCGTTCTTATCATAGCTATGGCTGCCAAGAATGATACAAACCCGTGTCGGATAACATTGCAGTAGGGCGCGGTGGTAGTGTTGTTGTGCAATGACCGAATCGTGCCCATGGGTGGCAAATTTTGCCAAGGCGTGCGCTGTAAAGAGCTTGACGGCGTCGACGGACGAACGTGGATATTGAACAGTGATAATGTGTTCGAAGAGCGCAACAATATCCAGCCACTTGTGCCCAGTCCCGCGCAAGCATCCGTAGTAGAGGTTGTAACCGTCGATATAAACAGCGGTGCGTTTTGTGATGGTTTCCACCGTGCTTGTCTTTTCTTCGGGCATGAAAAAACCGCCACGTGGGCGGTCTTTTCGTCCTAAGTCACAGCCAACTTAATGACCTGACAGAGGAGGAGTGGTGCGCCTATTACATCATTCTCGGATACTGAAGTCAACAAAACGTTGGTGCTTTGAGACGCTAACAAATCAGGCCACCGGCTTTGACGGTGGTGTTTTGCTAACCCCAGAACACACCGCTCCGATCCAAATCCATCGCGCCGAGCATGACTTCGAAGTCCCTGGTCGGTTCGACATCTTGATAATGCAACCAACTGTCACGTCGCTTCAGGTCGGCGCAGTACAGACGCCAAAGCCCATCGACTACATCAAGCCGAAATTGAGCGATGGGCATCTTCGTCCATTCCCCAGGGGTGTCGTGGACTTCACGCTCCTCGAAGAGCGTGACGCAGTTGCTCCAAAACGAGAAGCTCAGACGCAACTGCTGTTGTAGATGCGCAGGGATTTTGTTGTGGCAGTAGGTGCCGAGTTTCGATTCAACAAGTTTCTGAGTCAGTTCGGGTAAGGCCATCTCATTTTTCCGAGGGTTTCCGCCATGTTACCGCACCTTGCGGCGCACCTCCATGGCCCGGCCACCAATGATTTGTCATCAGCGCTTGGCCTTCGGGTGGAACACACGATTGATCTCAATGGGAACCCAATAACCACGTTTGGGGTCAGACTTGAAAATCTGAGGTCAGCCCCAATCTGGCTACGCGATAGCACCGTGATATTTATATGGAAGGATTCATTCATGGCACCCATTCCATACTTGCTCTATTTTCCGATTACCGATTTTTCGTTCTCGTTCTTTTCGTTCAGTTTCTCGGCGTTCCTCCCATGGATTGCCCTTGCCGCGTTTGTCGGCGTTGTTCTGTGGCTAATGAATCGCGAGTTGCAAAAGGATATTCGCAGTCAGTGGGAAGAACAGATCATCCTCGGGTATCTGGAGGGATACAGACGGCTTTTCGCCCCGCACGGCGACAGCCCGAGGACAGGCGTTCCATAACGAACGTCCATCCTTGCCGATTGTCCGGAGAACGAGTTTGGAGGCTCAGTTTTGCAGGTCTCAGCTTGCGGTTTGTCGTTGCCCATGGCCAGCGCGTACAGCCCTGGCTTTGCTATGACGATGGCCCTAGATTGGTCGGCTAACCGCCATTCCATTGCCGGGGAATCCC
>JAIFNM010000175.1 GCA_020047725.1 Betaproteobacteria bacterium | reverse complement strand
CTTGCCACATGGACAACAATCATTCTTTCCGGAAATCGTCGTGACACGCCTTACAAGCGCCACCGGTCTTGCCGAACTGGGCCTTGATTGCAGTCACATCGCCAGTCGCCGCCACCTTTGCCAACTCGTTGGCTTCCTTGATGTAATTCATGGCTACTTCTTTGACCTTTTCCTGTTGCTGGAAAAATTCGGGCTTGACACGAGTTTTCTGGTCGCCCACATCCTTTTCTGTACCCGGGCCAAAGAGGGCGCCCATACCAGAATTGGCCGTTGCAGCAACTACATTGGCAGCCGCAATAACCTGATCCTTGTTAAACGTGCCATCAAGGTTGGCCTTGATCTTGCTCATGTTCCAAGCCATGAAGCTATAGCCCGACTTGCGGATCTTGATCATTTCCTCAGGTTTGAGGGTTTGCTGTGCGAAAGAGACACCAGCAAAACTGGCCAGAACTAAAACTGCGACGATTCGTTTCATACTCATTTCTCCATTGTGATTAAACACACTGTAAACCAAACCGATGCAGCGGCAAGAAAGACAACAACAGTTACCTGTATCGGTTATGCACTATTTGATACGAGGCTTAGTCAACAAGGATGCACAAGAAGTTTCAACCATCAAATAGCAAATACATGCTTGATTCTTAGCGTTCCTTTTGCCTCAATCAAAGCGAGAAGACGATCAATGTTGGGATGTTTTCCGGGATTCGTCCGTGCATCCTCAGTGTGTTCGGCAAAAAGTTCCAGACCTTTTTTCGCAGCATCCGGAGTAATGGCACCGAACGTCTGTGCCAGATGGTTATACACCGCCAGTGACCCCTGACTTCCAGCCTTGTTCTCGATAACTACGAGCACGTTGCCGTCGGCATCAAGCAGATTGATAGCCGCCAGATGCGATATGCCCGGTAACTTTTTCAGATTTGCAGCAAATTGCGACACGTATTCAGCTCCATGTTAATTTCGTCCGCGACGGATATTTCCTCACATCAAACCCGTCGTAAAACAGGTCACCACCACGGCAAAAGCCCTACCCCAAGTGGCACGCGCCAGTCCAAGAATGACGGACCACAAACTGGCAAGCAATCCGCCGACTAGCAGACCGTTCAAATACGCCGAGCCAGTTCGCCGGCCTTGCCGGTGTAATCCCACGGCGTGAGTTTAAGCAGGCTATCCTTGGCGTCCTGGGGAATCTCAAGCGACTGGACGAAGTTCTGCATTCCCTCGCGGGAAACGCGGTTGCCCCGGGTCAGCTCCTTGAGTTTCTCGTAGGGATTGGCAATGCCGTAGCGGCGCATCACCGTCTGGATCGGCTCGGCGAGCAATTCCCAGTTGGCATCCAGATCGGTGCACAGGCAATCGGCATTGGCTTCGAGCTTGTTCAGCCCGCGCAACAGGGAATCGTATCCCAGAAGCGTGTAACCAAGCGCAACGCCCATGTTGCGCAGCACGGTTGAATCGGTAAGGTCACGCTGCCAGCGCGAGATCGGCAACTTTTCGGCGAGATGCTTTAACACAGCATTGGCCAAGCCGAGGTTGCCCTCGGAATTTTCAAAATCGATCGGATTGACCTTGTGCGGCATGGTCGATGAGCCAATTTCGCCAGCCTTAAGCTTCTGCTTGAAGAAACCAAGCGAGATATAACCCCATACATCGCGATTCAGATCGATCATGATCGTATTGGCCCGCGCGAAGGCGTCAAACAGTTCAGCCATCGCATCGTGCGGCTCGATCTGGATGGTGTAGGGATTGAATTCTAGGCCCAGTTTTTCTACAAAACGCTTGGAGAAGCTCTCCCAGTCGAAGCCGGGGTAGGCCGCGAGATGTGCGTTGTAATTACCGACCGCACCGTTGATCTTGCCCAGCAAACCGACATCGGCGATGCGCGAACGGGCACGCTCCAGGCGATAAACGACATTCGCCATTTCCTTGCCCAGCGTCGTCGGCGTCGCCGGCTGGCCGTGCGTACGCGCCATCATCGGCAGATCGGCATGCTCATGCGCCAGATCGCGCAAACGCGCTGTCACCCGGTCGAGCACGGGCAGCATCGTTTCCTTGCAGGCTGCCTGAAGCATCAGGGCATGCGACAGATTATTGATATCTTCCGAGGTGCAGGCAAAGTGGATGAACTCCGAAACCCGCATCACCTCGACATTGTTTGCCAGTTTTTTCTTAATCCAGTATTCCAGCGCCTTGACGTCGTGGTTGGTGACTGCTTCGATATCCTTGACCTCGGCGGCCTGTTCCGTGCTGAAGCCGGCAACCAGTTGATCCAGCTCTGCTATCGTCGCCGGCGAAAACGCCGGGATCTCGGCGAAATGCGCTTCAGCCGCCAGCGCCTTGAGCCACTCAAGTTCAACCTGCAGGCGACGACAAATCAGGCCGAATTCGGAAAACTGGTCGCGCAAGGGGTCAACTTTTGCCGCATAACGGCCGTCGAGCGGTGAAAGTGATGTAAGGGTATTGAAAGACATGGGGCTTATCCTTTGCAGTAAGTCGGCTATTTTACCCGTCCGGCAAAACCTCCAGCAAATCGATCACAGCTGGAATGCTATAATCTTCTCGATCAAGCCCCCAACAGGAAGCCAATGAAGCTTATCGGAACACTGACCAGTCCCTATGTCCGCAAGGTTCGTATCGTACTGGCCGAGAAGAAGATCGACTACGAGTTCGCGATTGATTCCCCGTGGACCCCCGAATCGAATGTCCCCAACATTAATCCGCTCGGCAAAGTCCCTGTTCTGGTGCTCGATGACGAAACCATGCTCTTCGACTCACGCGTCATCAGTGAGTACCTCGACAACGTCGCGCCGAACAACAAGCTGATGCCCGCACCAAACCGTGAGCGCACCGAAGTCAAGCGCTGGGAAGCGCTGGCGGATGGCATTTGCGACGCCGCCGCATTAAGCTTTCTCGAGCGGAAACGTCCCGCCGATCAGCAAAGCACCGACTGGATCACGCGTCAGGAAACAAAGATCATCCGGGGCCTCGAATACATGTCAGAAGAACTTGGCGAAAGCACCTGGTGCATGGGTACACACCTGTCGATGGCGGATATCGCCTCGTGCTGTGCGCTCGGTTACCTGGCCTTCCGCTTCCCTGAGATCGACTGGAGCGAAAAGCACCCCAATCTCGCACGCCTGTACGCCAAAATGATGCAACGCCAATCGTTTGGCGACACCATTCCGCAGGGCTGATCGTTTTACACTGCTTTTGCAAGCTAAAGTTCTGCAATTGTCGTAGTTAGAGAGGCACTCCAGCAAGCTTCTCGTATAAAATACCTGCGCTATCCTCATCCTGTTCTGGGGGTTTTGTGCAGTTCTCATCTTCTGCGAGCAAGCGCGCCGTCCCTGATCTGCTTGCGTTGGCCAACACGAAAACTCCCAGGACTTTCTGTGGGGTTGACGCTCGCGCTGAAGGCTCTCCAGAACATACGGCTTCTGGCTGCTCCAAAAGGGTGGGAAGAGGTAAACAAAGCCAGAGTTTCCGTGCCAGGTTTCTTCGTCGCCTTTCGATGCAGAGACCATGACTAGAACTGACGCAGGCGCCGCCGAAGAGCAATTCCTTCTGTACGAATTGTCCCTTTCGATTGGTCAAACCCTCGACCCCCACATCACCTGCCGGGCCTTCCTGAACGTCCTTGCTTCCAGACAGCATCTGGACAGCGCTTCGATCTGGTGGCGCGACCCGAGTGCGACAAATGAGCTATTTCTGCTTGAGTCCATTCCGGACGACTCGATCCGCACGGACCGCCTGCCGCTCAGCCACCCTTTCTGGCAACACACATGCAACGGGAAAATAAGGTTTTTTACCGCCAAGGACGACGAGTTCGCGTCGCTTGCCGTTGAGTCAGACAAACATTGCGGAGCCTATGCCCTGTTCCCGCTCAACGAACAGGGCGTTCTGGTTTTGCGCCTTGTGTCGTCTGTCACCTTCTCTCCGAACATGCTCGGTCAGTTTCGCGGAGTCGCCCACCGACTCGCCATAGCGATACAGGGAGGAATGGCCCATGCCCGTCTCCAGCAATCCGAGACGGAAACGCATCAAGCCACATTGCTTCTGGCTGAAGAAAAGCGCCGGTCTCAGCACTTTGACGCCCAGATTGAAAACGCGCATAGCCAACTGCAATCGCTGATTCATAGCCTTCCCGATCTGGTCTGGCTGAAAGATCCCGAAGGCCGGTATCTGGCCTGCAATAATCGTTTCGGGCACTTCTTCGGGGCACGCGAGATCGATATCGTTGGCAAGACGGATTACGATTTTGTCGACGAGGAGCTGGCCAATTTTTTTCGTCAACAGGATCAGTTAGCTATAGCTAATGGCCGCTCTACAGCGAACGAGGAATGGATATCGTTTGCCGATGACGGCCACAGCGAGTTGCTGGAGACCATCAAGACGCCGATGTTTGGCGCTTCGGGACAGTTGATCGGGGTATTGGGCATCGGCCACGACATCACTGAGCGCAAACAGGCGGAAGAGACGCTGCGCACGACCGAGGAACGCTCGCGCCACCTTGCTTCGATGCTGCGACTGATGTGCGACAACGTCCCCGACATGATTTGGGCGAAAGGTCTGGACAAGCGCTACCTGTTCGCCAACAAGGCGATATGCGAGCAGCTCCTGAATGCGGCCAACATAAAGGAACCTCTGGGAAGGACCGACATGTTCTTCGCCCAGCGCGAACGGGACAAACACCAGGACAACCCTGATTGGCATACCTTCGGTGAGCTTTGTCAGGACAGCGACGCCATCACTCTTGAGCGTGGCGAGCCCTTGGTTTTTGAAGAATACGGCAACGTCAAAGGACGATTTGTCTGCCTGGAAGTCCATAAATCGCCCTTCTTTGACGCCAATGGCGAAGTCATCGGCACGGTGGGCTCAGCGCGAGACATCACGGATCGCAAGAAGATCGAGGCTGAACTCGAGTTGCACCGCCAGCATCTGGAGGAACTTGTCGAGCAGCGCACGACAGCCCTGCTCGAAACGGAAGCCAAGGCCAGCCACATTCTGCAATCCAGCGCCGATGGTCTGTACGGCGTCGATGCCGAGGGCCGGATTACGTTTGTCAATCCAGCCGCCTGCACAATGCTCGGGTATCGCAGCGAAGAGGCCATAGGCCGGAACGCCCACCAGTTATTTCATCACAGCCGACCGGGCGGCTCGCCCTACTTGAACGAGGAATGTCCTGCGCGCGAGGCCCTATTGACCGGCCGCGAAATCCGCATCGATAACGAGGTCTACTGGCACTCCGATGGGCACGCGGTCCCGGTGATGTATGCCGTTCATCCCACACACAAAAACGGCGAAATATCGGGAGCCGTCGTCAGCTTTGTCGACATCAGCGAACAGCGCGCGGCGGCCGAGGCCAGGGAACGTGCACTGACGGCCGCCGAGCATCTGGCACGTGTAAAGAGCGAGTTTCTGGCCAACATGAGTCACGAGATTCGCACCCCGCTCAACGGTGTTCTGGGCTTTGCGCAGATCGGTAGCCGTAATTTTCGGGATGCTGAAAAGACACTCAACGCTTTCAGAAAGATTATCACCTCAGGCAACCAGCTCCTCGGCGTGGTTAACGACGTCCTGGACTTTTCAAAAATCGAAGCGGGCAAGTTGCGCATCGCGCAAACAGAAACCTTACTGCATGAAGCCATTGACAATGCACTCGACCTGGTCAGGGATCGCGCCGTCGCCAAGGGACTCGAACTGCGGCTGGAAAAAGCGCCTGATCTGCCGACAAGCTGCATCAGCGACCCGTTGCGCGTTGGTCAGGTACTCTTGAACCTGCTCTCGAACGCCGTCAAGTTCACCGACGTCGGAACAGTCACGCTCACGACGTGCCGCGTGGGAGAAAAGCTGGTGTTCCGTGTAACGGATACCGGCATCGGCATGGACGCTGAACAGCTCGATGACATTTTTGCCCCCTTCCTGCAGGCAGACGGATCATCCACTCGCCGCTTCGGCGGAACGGGTCTCGGATTCACTATCAGCAAACGAATCCTGGAGCTGATGGGTGGTGATATTCGCGTCGAGAGCCAATCCGGGATCGGCAGCTTCTTCGAATTTTGTCTGCCTTACATAAAACCCGAAAAGCTCTTAAAAACGCAGGCGGGCATCGATCAAGGCGACTCCGTTCGGCTCGGAAAACCTCTTTCCGGCCTTTCAATATTGGTCGCGGAAGATGACCCCATCAACCAGATGGTGCTCGAACACAATCTGCTTGAAGAAGGCGCCAGCATAGTTGTCGTCGGCAACGGCCAGGACGCCGTCGAACGCGTTTTGAGCGATGGCGCAGCCGCGTATGACCTCGTGCTTATGGATGTACAAATGCCCGAGATGGATGGGTACGAAGCAGCACGTCGCATTCGGGAGTTCGCCCCCGATCTGCCGATTGTCGGACAGACCGCACACGTCCTGGGCGACGAACAGGAAAGGTGCATTGCATCAGGCATGGTCCGCTACATTCCAAAACCGATTGACCCCGACGCCCTGCTAAAAATCTTACTGCAAGTGGTTTCGCCAAGGCACAACCGATAAGTTCCGGCTCAAGCGCGGCCCTCACCGCGCGCCGCAAGATAGATCCCCGCAAGCAGCAGAACGAAACCGATGCCCTGGACGAAGGCAAAAGTCTCACCGAAAAAAACCCAGGCCAGCGCTGCACTACCCACCGGCTCACCGAGCGTGACCACGGCGACAAAGGTCGACGAAACGTGTTTCAGCGACCAGTTGTAGGCGGTGTGGCCCATCAGCTGTGGCCCCACTGCCATGCCGAGAGCCACCAGATAGGCGGGCGTGCTGTACCCGATCAGCGAAACGCCCGCGACTTGGCAAGCCATCACCAGAATTAGCGCCGCCGTGCCGTAGGCCAGCCAGATGTAGGCGGTTAGCGGCATATCCGCACGCAAACGGCGACCGATTAACAGATAGGCCGAAAAACACCAGCTCCCGGCCAGTGCCAGGAAATTGCCGAGCAAGGGATTGCTTCCCGGAGCGCTTGTACTGCTATCGCTCCAGAAAATCAGCACGCTGCCCGAGATCGAAACGGCCATGCCGACAATCATCAGCCAACGCGGTTTTTCGTCGAACAGCACGAAGGACGCGATGCCGATCCACAACAGATTGGTCGTGACCAGCGCCGTACTGCTGGCCACCGACGTGTATTCGAGTGAACTGATCCAGGTCGCAAAGTGCAGGGCCAGAAAGAAGCCGGCCCCCAGGGTAAGCAGGGCCTGCCGCTGGTTTAGCGCCAACAGCGCACGACGCGACTGTGATCAACGCCGCCAAGCCCAGACGCAGCGCGGCAATAGCCAGCGAGGGCAGGCCGTAACCCTGGGCAAAGCGGGCAAAAATGGCGCCGCAGGAAACGGCGCAAAGCCCGATGCCAAGAACCACGAAAGGCAACCAGCGGGGTGGAGACGAGTGTTCGGACATTGTCGTTCAGCCGGTCATTTGATAGGGGGTTGGTAGGGTGAGAAACGCGAAGCGTTGCGCACCATTCCTACGCTGTTCCGCGTGCGCAGCAAGCTGCACACCCTACTTGACTGTAACCCGCATGGACAAACAACCTACATAGCACTGCACTGAAAATCCGCATCAATGCACGCGTAGATCGCCATTTCATGCGGTTTCCAGCCTCATCCTATTTTCCAGCGGCTCCGTGTCCACCCTCAAGATACGCCGCCCGAACCTCAGGGCTGGCCAGCAACTCCTTGCCAGTTCCGGAAAGGATGATCTGCCCGTGTTGCAGAACGTAGCCCCGGTGCGCCGCACGCAAAGCATGGTGCGCGTTCTGCTCGATGAGCAAAATGGTCATCCCGTGATCCCGGTTCAGCTCGCGAATGGTCTGGAAGATTTTCTTGATGTAGAGCGGTGCCAAGCCCAGCGAGGGTTCATCAAGCAGCAACAACTTCGGCCGCGACATCAGGGCGCGGGCGATAGCCAGCATCTGCTGTTCGCCGCCAGAAAGCGTTCCGGCACGTTGTTCGCAACGTTCTTCAAGGATCGGGAACAGCGCGAACATGCGTTTGAGATCGACATGCAGATTGGCCGGATCGGCGAGAACGGCGCCCATCTGCAGGTTTTCCATCACCGTCATGCGCGGGAAAATCCGTCGCCCTTCGGGCACCAGCGAAATGCCGCGCCGCGAAATATCATGCGTTTGCAGGCGGGTAATATCCTCGCCGTCGAAAATGATGCGTCCGGCCGAGGCGCGTGGCTGGCCAAACAGCGACATCAGCAGCGTCGACTTGCCGGCACCGTTGGCGCCGATCAGGGTCACTACTTCGCCGACCTGCACCGAAACATCAACGCCCTGCAGCGCGTGAATGTGGCCGTAGTGGGCATGCACACCCGACATTTGCAGCATCATGGGGCGACCTCCGCATGCAGTTCTTCATCGGCGTCTTCCTCGCCGAGGTAGGCCTTGATGACGTTCGGATCGTTCTGGATTTCCTGCGGCGTTCCTTCGGCAATCTTGCGTCCGTAGTTGAGCACGCAGATGTGATCGGAGACTTTCATGACCACGCTCATGTCGTGCTCGATGAGCAGGATGCTGATGCCCTCGTCACGTGCGAGGCGCATCAGCAGTTCGTTGAGTTCCGCCGATTCGCGCGGATTGAGGCCGGCGGCCGGCTCGTCCAGACAGAGCAGGATCGGATCGACGCACAGCGCGCGGGCGATTTCGATGCGCCGCTGCGTGCCGTAGGGTAGATCGCCGGCAGCGGTATCCGCCTTTTCGATCAGGCCCAGGCGCGTCAGCCAGTTCACGGCTTTCTCCATGGCGGCGGCTTCAGCGCGTCGATACGAAGGCAAGGCAAACAGCCCGGCCAGCGTGAAAAACGAGGCCTGCTGCAAGGCGTTGTGCTGGGCGACGATCAGGTTCTCCAGCACCGTCATTTTTGGAAACAGGCGGATGTTCTGGAAGGTGCGCACCACCTGCGCCTTGTGCGCGACCTGATGACTGGGCAAGGTTTCCAGCAACAGCGTACCGCGCTGCGGATGATTCAGCCGCACGCTGCCAACGGTCGGCTTGTAGAAACCGGTCAGGCAGTTGAACAGCGTCGTCTTGCCGGCGCCGTTGGGGCCGATCACGGCGGTGATCTTGCCGACCGGAACGTCGAGCGACAGGTCGTCGATGGCCGCCAGGCCGCCAAAGCGCATGGAGAGGCGCTCGACGTTGAGGATGTTGTGCACACCGTTCATGCGCGACCTCCATCCTTGACGTGACGCAGCGTCGGTTCGCGCTTCGACAGGATGCCGCCTGGTCGCCAGATCATGATCAGAATCATCGCCGTGCCGAACAGGAGCATCCGGTATTCGGCGAAATCCCGGCCGAGTTCCGGGAGAAGAACGAGCACCAGCGAGGCCAGGACGACACCCAGCTGGCTGCCCATGCCACCGAGGACGACAATCGCCAGAATGATCGCTGATTCGTTGAAGGTGAAGGACTCCGGCGAGATGAAGCCCTGCCGTGCGGCGAAAAAGACACCGGCGACGCCGCCGAGCATGGCGCCTAGCACAAAGGCAGAGAGTTTGACGTTGGTCACGTTCATGCCCAGCGCTTTGCATGCGATCTCGTCCTCGCGCACGGCCTCCCAGGCACGACCGACCGGCAGTTTGCGCAGGCGGGTGACGAACACGTTGGTCAGCAAGCACAGCACCAGGATGACGTAGTACAGAAAGACGATACGATGCCCCGGCGAAAAATCCAGCCCGAAGAAGCCCGCGAACGTCGGCGTATCGCCGGGCGGCTTGAACGCCAGCCCGAAGAAGGTCGGGCGCGGAATCGAGGTCACCCCGTTTGGCCCGCCGGAAAGCGAGGTCCAGTTATTCAGTACGACGCGGATGATCTCGCCGAAACCCAGCGTGACGATGGCCAGATAGTCGCCACGCAGACGCAGGCTCGGCCAGCCAAGCACCACGCCAAACGCGGCGGAAATCAGCGCCGCGACCGGCAGCGCCGTCCAGAATCCCCAGCCGAACTGGGTCGACAGCAGGGCGTAGGCATACGCCCCGACGGCGTAAAAGGCCACGTGCCCGAGGTCGAGCAAGCCGGCCAAGCCGACCACGACGTTCAATCCCCAGCCCAGCATGACGTAGATCAGGACCGTCGTCGCCGTATCGACGACGTAGCGGTTGTCCGAGAAGACGATGGGCAACAGCAGAGAGAACGCGACCGCCACCCAGCCAATGGTGCTCACCAGGCGGCTGGCGCCGGCGATCTTTACAGTCTTGGCACCCGCCGCACGCTGACGTGCCGTGCGCCGACGCGTCAGCGTATCGAGCGAAAAGCGCAGGACCAGCCGGCCGACAAAGCAGGCCGCAGCAAACGCCGCCAGCCACGACCAGCGCGTCGCCACCACGAGCGAACCGCCCTGATCGACCGTCGTCAGGCCGATCATCGGGATTCCCAGCAAAAGGGCGACAAAAGCAACGGCCAGCGCGTCCTTGACACGCTCGGCGGCGGTCGGCGCCTCGTGGGCGTACACGGGGGCGGACATCAGACTTTCTCCACTTCAGGCCGGCCAAGCAGGCCGGAGGGACGAAACATCAGCACCAGGATGAGAATGCTGAAGGTCGCGACATCCTTGTATTCCGCCGACAGATAGGCCGACCAGAAGGCCTCGATCAGCCCGATGATCAGCCCGCCGAGCATCGCGCCCGGCAAGGAACCGACGCCACCAAGAACCGCCGCCGTAAAGGCCTTGATGCCGGCGACAAAGCCGATGTAGAAATCGACCACGCCGTAGTAGACCGTCACCATGACGCCGGCCACCGCCGCCAGCGCCGCGCCGATCATGAAGGTCAGCGAAATGGTGCGGTCGACGTTTATGCCAAGCAGCGCGGTCATCGTGCGATCCTGTTCACAGGCGCGCTGCTGGCGACCGAACGAAGTTTTGGTGATGAGATAGGTAAAGCCGGACATCAGCGCCACCGTGACGATAACAATGAGAATCTGCGAGTAGGCCAGACGTACGGTGAATCCTTCGCTGGTAAATAGATCAATTCCACCGACGAACATCGGGGGAATCGGTTTGACCCGCGCGCCCTGCGTCAACTGAACCATGTTCTGCAGGAAAATCGACATGCCGATGGCCGAAATCAACGGCGCCAGACGGGTCGATCCGCGTAGCGGACGATAAGCTGTGCGTTCGACGGCCCAGCCGTAAACCGAGGTGAAAAGCACCGAGAGGACCAGTACCGTCACCAGCGCCAGTGGCACCGAACTCACTCCCAGCGAGGCGAGCAGCGTAAAACCGGTAACAGCGATGAAGGCGCTGACCATATAGATATCGCCATGAGCGAAATTGATCATCCCGATGATCCCGTACACCATCGTGTAGCCGATGGCGATCAGTCCATAAACGGCACCCAGCGTCAGGCCGTTGATGAGCTGTTGAATTGCTAAAGCCATAAAACTCCTTTTGTATCTATTTCTGAACGTCCGTTTTACTCTTCGCCCAGCGACATCAGACTCGCATTGCCGCCCGCCGCCGTGGTATCCACCGAGAGTGTGCGCTCGCTGGCGAAGCGGTACAGGTAGTGCGGGCCGCCGGCTTTCGGGCCGGTGCCGGAGAGTCCTTCGCCACCGAAGGGCTGCACGCCGACGACGGCACCGATGATGTTGCGGTTCACATAGGTGTTGCCGATCGGCAGGCGCCGCGTGATGCGCGCTACCGTTTCGTCGATGCGGCTGTGGATTCCCAGCGTAAGGCCATAGCCGGTCTCGGCGATGGCGTCGCAGATCTGATCGAGCTCGTCGGCACGCCAGCGGATGACGTGCAGGATCGGTCCGAAGACTTCACCCTCGAGGCGCGAGAGGCGGTCGATTTCGTAGGCACGTGGCGCAAAGAAGGTGCCATTGGCGGTGGCCTCGTCGTCCAGACTGCAGACATGAATCGGGGTGGCGAAACTCTCGAGCTTGCGGCTGTGTTCCTCAAGCAGGTGCTTCGCCTCTTCGTCGATGACCGGGCCAACGTCGGTGCGGATGTCGGCCGGGTTACCGATGCGCAACTCCTGCATGGCGCCGCCCAGCATGGCGCTGACCTTATCGGCGATGTCGGTCTGCAGGAACAGCACGCGCAACGCCGAGCAGCGCTGACCGGCCGAGTTGAAAGCCGAAGCCAACACATCGCGCACGACCTGTTCGGGCAGCGCCGAAGAATCGGCGATCAAGGCGTTCTGGCCGCCGGTTTCCGCGATCAGCGGGACAATCGGGCCCGACTTGGCGGCCAGTGACTGGGCGATCAGGCGGGCGACTTCGGTCGAGCCGGTGAAGGCCACGCCGGCGCAACGTCGATCCGCCACCAGCGCCGCACCGATACGCCCGTCGCCGGGCAGGAAGGCCAGCACATCGGCGGGAACGCCGGCCTGATGCAGCAGTTGCACGGTCAGCGCGGCGATCAGCGGCGTTTGCTCGGCCGGCTTGGCGACCACCGCGTTACCGGCCGCCAGCGCCGCCGCGATCTGGCCGACGAAAATGGCCAGCGGGAAATTCCACGGGCTGATGCAGACGAAAACGCCGCGGCCGTGCAGCGACAGGCTGTTGCGCTCGCCGGTCGGGCCGGGCAGCAGAATCGGCTCAGCGAATTTCTCCCGCGCCTGCGCGGCGTAGTAACGGCAGAAATCGATGGCTTCACGCACTTCGGAAACGGCATCGCCCTGCGTGCGACCGCCTTCGCGAACGATCAGGGCGACCAGTTCGTATAACCTGCCCTGCAACAAATCGGAGGCGCGCTCCAGGATGGCAGCGCGCTCGCTGGCCGGGGTTTCTTCCCAGCCACGGAACGCATCCTGCGCCCGGGCCATGGCGCCGCTAGCGTCGTCGTATCGGGCTTCAACCACCTGGCCAACGATATCGCGCCGGTCCGACGGCGAACAGACCGGCCGGCTGGTGCCGGCGGGGGCTAGCCCGCCAATCAGCGGTTCGGCGAGGTAGCTGATCTTGCCGCTGTCTTCAAGCGCACGATGCAGGCTGTCGAGCGAGGGTTGATCGAACATGTCCAGTCCTTCACTATTGATGCGCTGCACACCGAACAAATCGCGGGGCAACGGAATTCCGGGGTGCGGCTTGACGGCCAGCGCGGCAACCGCTTCCATCGGGTCAGCCACCAGCATCTCGACCGGCAATACGGCGTCGGCGATGCGATTGACGAACGATGAGTTGGCGCCGTTTTCAAGCAGGCGGCGCACGAGATAGGCGAGCAGGTCTTCGTGGCAACCGACCGGGGAATAGACGCGACAGGCGCGCCCCCATTTGTCGCTGCCGACCACTTCGTCGTAAAGCTCGTCGCCCATGCCGTGCAGGCGCTGATATTCCCATTCGTTACTGCCTGAGTTGGCGGCAATCTCGGCGACAGCCGCCAGCGTATGCGCGTTGTGCGTGGCAAACGCCGGGTAGAAAGCCACCGGGTCGGCGAGCAGGCACTTGGCGCAGGCAATATAGGAAACGTCGGTCGACGCCTTGCGCGTGAACACCGGGTAGTCGGCGAGGCCGCGCTCCTGCGCCAGCTTGATTTCGGCGTCCCAGTAGGCGCCCTTGACCAAGCGCACCATCAGCCGGCGACTCGAGCGATGCGCCAGGTCGGCCAGCCAGTCGAGGACGGCCAGAGCGCGCTTCTGATAGGCCTGGACAGCAAGACCCAGGCCGTTCCAGCCGGCCAGTTCCGAATCGAGCGCGAGTGCTTCGATCAGATCGAGCGAGAGTTCCAGGCGATCCATTTCCTCGGCGTCGATGGTGAAACCGACGTTAAGACTTTTGGCTTTCAGCGCCAGCGCCTTGACCGCCGGCCACAATTCGCGGCGCACGCGGTCACGCTGGGCAACTTCGTAGCGCGGATGCAGTGCCGAAAGCTTGATCGAAATCGAAGGCGCTTCGAGCGCTGGATGACCGCTCGCCGCCTCACCGATGGCTTCAATGGCGGAGGTGTAGGACTCGAAATAGCGCAACGCGTCGTTGGTACAGCGCGCCGCTTCGCCGAGCATGTCGTACGAGTGACGGTAGCCGTGTTTCTCGGCACTGCGCGCGCGGTCGAGCGCTTCGTCGATGTCGCGGCCCATGACGAACTGTTTGCCGAGAATGCGCATGGCAGTAATGACGGCCTGGCGGATCACCGGTTCACCGGCGCGGGCGATCAGTCGTTTGAAGGTGCCGCCGAGGTTCTTGTCGTCGTTTTCAAGATTGACTACCCGGCCGGTGAGCATCAGCGCCCAGGTGCTGGCGTTGACGAAGGTGCTGTGCGAGGTGCCGAGGCGATTTACCCACTCGGTATGGCCGATCTTGTCGCGGATCAGGAGGTCGATCGTTTCAGCGTCGGGAATGCGCAACAGCGCTTCGGCCATGCACATGAGGACGACGCCTTCACGCGAAGACAGGTCGTAGGTGTTCAGGAAGGCATCGATGCCGCTGGTCTTCAGGCGGCTGTCGCGGATCGTCTGCACCAACGGCCGGGCGCGTTCAAGAATGCGCTGCTGTTCCGCTGGCGTAAAGCGGGCGCGATTGACGAGGTCGCCTACGACGGTCGTTTCGTCGATGCGATAAGAATCACGCATGGCCTGGCGTAGTGCGCTGGTTTTGGCAACGCTCATGCTGTCTTCCAATCCAGGAGGCCGGCATCAAGAGCCGGCCAGAGTAGTCGAAATGCACTTGGGAATGC
>JAIFNM010000009.1 GCA_020047725.1 Betaproteobacteria bacterium | reverse complement strand
GCGTTGGCCAGAGCCAGGGCGGTTTGCCGCCCGACAGAGTGGTGGAGCGTGAGGATTTCATCCTCAAAGACACTCAGCGACTGATCGAGCGTTATCACGATGCCTCTCATGGCGCCATGATCAACGTGGCGGTGGCACCCTGCAGTCCGTTCAGCGTCAGTCGCGACTTGATGCGCGAATCGGCGCTTCTGGCGCGCCACTATGGCGTACGCCTGCACACTCACCTAGCCGAGAACGATCACGACATCGCCTATTCCAGAGAAAAATTTGGCTGCACGCCGACACAGTATGCGCAAGACCTGGGCTGGCTGGGCCACGACGTCTGGCATGCCCACTGCGTCAAACTGGACGACGAAGGTATCAGGCTGTTTGCCGCGACCCATACCGGCGTTGCGCACTGCCCGTGCAGCAACATGCGGCTGGCCAGCGGCATCGCGCCGATTCGCCGAATGCTTGATGCCGGCGTACCCGTTGGTCTGGGCGTAGACGGAAGCGCCAGCAATGATGCGGCACACATGGTCAACGAAGCGCGCCAAGCCCTTCTACTCGCCCGCGTGGGTCGTGCCATGCAGCCACCAGAACAACGGGACGGGAAAACGGTTTACGGCTGCGACCTGGGGCCAGGCGAAATGACTGCTCGCGATGCCCTGTCTGTTGCCACGCGCGGTGGCGCACAAGTGCTTGGCCGTACCGACATTGGTCATCTGGCAGCAGGCATGTGCGCAGACCTCGCGCTGTTTAACCTGGACACACTCGGTTTTGCTGGCGGCGCCGTGCATGATCCAGTTGGCAGCCTGCTGTTGTGCGCCAGCCCGATGACCGATTACACCGTCGTCAACGGCAAGATTGTCGTGCGCAAAGGCCAACTGGCAACGCTGGATTTGGGACCGATGCTGGAGCGACACAATAACTTGGCGATTCAACTGGTCCGTCAATCTTTCTCAAGTTGATAGAGAATCCCGGCAAGCGTATCAAATAGAAAATGCCACCGGGCCGGGCAATTTGCCTCGGCCGGGTGGCATCAAGCCTTAGAGAATTAAACGACTACTTCGCGCCCGGGACTTTGCCTTCAACGCCCTTGACGAAGAAGTTGAGGCCACCAAGGAATTTATCGTCGGCCACCACATCCTTGGCCACCTTTTCCTTGCCAGTGTTATCCAGGATCGGACCTTTCCAGATGGCAAAACTGCCGTCCGCCAAACCCTTCTTGACCTCTTCGATGCGCGCCTTGGTTTCGGCTGGCACATCTTCCGCGATGGAAACGATGTCAATCGCGCCCTCTTTCACGCCCCACCAGGCTTGGCCGGTCGCCCACTTGCCTTCCAGCGCGTCCTTGGTGGCCTGGATATAGTACGGGCCCCAGTTGATCACGGCTGAAGCAAGGTGAGCCTTGGGACCATAGGCCGTCATGTCGGAATCCCAGCCAAAGGCCCGCACGCCCTTGTCCTGAGCTGTCTTGAGTACGGCCGGAGAGTCAGTATTCTGGAACAGGACGTCTGCACCACCGTTGATCAGGGACGTCGCCGCTTCGGTTTCCTTCGGCGGGTTGAACCACTCATTGACCCAAACGACCTTGGTCTTGATCTTCGGGTTGCTCGACTGAGCGCCAAGCGTGAAGCTGTTGATGTTACGAACCACCTCAGGAATCGGCACGGAAGCAACGACGCCGAGCGTACCGGACTTGGTCATCTTGCCGGCAATTACGCCAGCCATGTAGGCACCTTCGTACGTACGGCTGTCGTAGGTACGCATGTTTTCAGCGGTTTTGTAACCCGTGGCGTGCTCGAACTTGACATCCTTGATGTCGGCCGCAACTTTCAACATCGGCTCCATGTAGCCAAACGTGGTGCCAAAAATGAGTTTGTTGCCCTGGCTTGCCATGTCACGGAACACGCGCTCGGCGTCAGCAGACTCAGGTACGCTTTCCACGAAGCTGGTCACAATTTTGTCGCCGAGCTCCTTCTCGAGAGCCTTGCGAGCATTGTCATGGGCAAAGGTCCAGCCACCGTCGCCAACGGGTCCGATATAAGCAAATGCAACTTTTAGCGGCTCAGGCTTGGGAGGTTCCGGTGCCGGTGCGGGTGCCGGAGCAGCGGCGACGGGCGCCGGAGCGGGTGCAGGAGCAGGTTCTTCCTTCTTGCTGCAACCCATCAATGCGGCACTTGTCACGACTGTCAGGGCCGCGATTTTCAGCAATGAACGTTTTTTGAAATCGGTCATGTCAATTCCTTCTTAATAAAACGGGTTAAACGGAAAAACAAATGAAACAACAAAAAATCATGAACCTGGATAAAACGGTTTTCCCATAGCGGCAGGAATATTAATACGAATCCAGCGCGGATTGCGCGATATAAAAGCCAGCACGACAATGGTTGCCAAGTACGGCAGCATGCTCAAAACCTGACTGGGCACTTCCACTCCCACACCCTGCAGATGGAACTGAAGCATGGTGACGCCGCCAAACAAATAGGCCCCGAGCAATACCCGAGCCGGACGCCACGTCGCAAACGTAGTCAGCGCCAGCGCAATCCAGCCCTTCCCGGCCACCATCCCTTCCACCCACAGCGGGGTATAAATAATGGACAGATAAGCGCCAGCCAATCCACACAGAGCACCACCCACCATGATTGCCCCCATGCGAATCCAGCGTACCGGGTAACCCAAGGCGTGGGCAGATTCAGGACTTTCACCGACGCTACGCAGAATCAGCCCCGAACGGGTTCGGTACAGAAACCAGATCAACCCCAGCGCAAACACGACGGTCAAATAAACCAGTGGATGCTGGTGGAACAAAGCAGGGCCGACCAACGGGATATCGGACAGGTACGGAATCGCAAAATCAGGGCGTTCAGGGATTTGTGCCTGCACGTAGTTAATGCCAGCAAACGCCGAGAAGCCGGTACCGAACAGGGTTAGCGCCAGACCCGTCGCATACTGGTTGGTGTTTAGCCAGACCACCAGGCCGCCAAAGACCGCCGCCATCAATGCACCGGTAGCCGCACCGGCAACAAAACCCATCGTGTCACTCCCGGTATGTACCACGCAGGCAAAACCGGCAATGGCTGCGCAGAGCATCATGCCTTCGGCGCCAAGATTGACGATACCCGCCTTTTCGTTAATCAATAAACCGAGCGAGGCAATGGCCAAAACGGTGCCAGCGTTTAGCGTGGCCGCAATCAATAATGCATAGGAATCCATTATTTTGGCCCTCCAAGGGCAATCCAGCGCAGTCGGTAATTTACGAGCATGTCACAGGCAAGCAACGAGAACAGCAGCAGGCCCTGAAAAACCCCGGTTAATGACTTGGGCAGACCCAGGCGCGACTGCGCCAACTCGCCGCCGATGTAGAACATACTCATCAGTACGGCAGAAAACACCATACCCACAGGATGCAACCGCCCCACATAAGCCACGATAATTGCAGCAAATCCGTACCCGGCCGGCACATAAGGGGTCAGTTGTCCAATCGGGCCAGCCACCTCCAGCGCCCCCGCCAGGCCTGCCAGCCCGCCAGATATCAGCAGAGCTGTCCATAGCGCACGTCGCGATGAGAAGCCCGCATAACGCGATGCAGCCGGCGCCAGTCCGCCTACCTGCTGCGCGAAACCGGAGCGAGTGCGAAAGAAAAAGATCCAGATGACACCCACGCCAATTAGCGCGAAAAAGATCCCGATGCTCACCCGCGAACCGGCAAACAGCCTCGGAATTCTCGTAATCGCTTCAAACGTCTTGGTCTGTGGAAAATTGTAGCCAAGCGGATCTTTCCAGGGCCCAAAAACCAGGAAGTTCAGCACTTGCACGGCAACATAGACCAGCATCAGACTGACCAGAATCTCGTTGGCATTGAAACGATCGCGCAAGAACGCCGTCAGGCCGGCCCAAAACATGCCAGCCAGCACACCTGCCAGCAACACGGGAACCACGATCCAGCCCCCCATGGAGGGACTCGCCATGAGAGCCACGCCACTGGCGCCAACGGCACCCAGAATATACTGACCTTCAGCTCCGATGTTCCAGACGTTTGATCGAAAACACACGGCCAACCCAAGTGCAATAATCAGCAGCGGCGTCGCCTTGACCAGCAGTTCGCCCACCGCGTAACCGCTCTTTATGGGCTCCCAGAAAAAAACCTGCAGACCTTTCATCGGGTCCTTGCCCAGCAGGGAAAACAGAATAACGCCGATAACGACCGTGCACACCAGCGCCAACACCGGCGACGCATAGCTCCACATCTGGGAAGGCTGGGAACGCGCTTCGAGTTTTAGCTTATGCATGATGCGCCTCACTCGCCGCTGAATTACTCCAAAGACCACTCATCCACTCACCGATTTTTTCCACTGTCGCCTCCGCGATAGGTATTGAGGGCGACAACTTCCCGCGCGCAATGACGTACATGCGATCACAGATTTCAAATAGTTCGTCGAGTTCTTCACTTACGACCAGCACGGCACAGCCTTTGTCGCGCAAACGAAGGATTTCTCCGCGAATCTGCGCGGCAGCACCAACGTCCACGCCCCAGGTTGGCTGCGATACGATCAGCAATTTGGGGTTGGCGTCAATTTCACGGGCCACAATGTATTTCTGCAAATTGCCACCCGAGAGTGAGCGCGCCACCGAATTCGGGCCACCCGCCTTGATGTGAAAATGCTCAATCAATCGCTCGGCGTGAGTTGCGAGTTCCTTGACCCGAATCCAGCCACCCGCACAGCGCGGCATGGAAATCGATTCCGTGCGTGTCAGCAACAGATTCTGGGCCAGACTCAAGGTCGGGACCGCGCCACGTCCCAATCGCTCTTCTGGAACAAAGTGCAGCCCCAGACAACGCCGCTCGGCTGGATCCCGCCCGGAAACATCCGCCTCGCCCATGCAAACACTACCGTGGGGCGCGCGGGTATCCTCCCCTGACAACGCGTACAGCAATTCTTTTTGACCGTTGCCGGACACTCCGGCGATGCCTACGACTTCGCCTGCACATACCCGCAAATTGATTTCATGCAGATCAACGCCAAACTGATCATCTCGCTCCAGACTAAGGTTCTTGACCACCATGGTCGCGGCCCCCGCCTTGCACTCATGATGCTCCAGGAGCGGCGGCTCGGCGCCAATCATCATGCGCGAGAGGGACGCATTTGTCTCTTCCTTGGGGTTGCACACACCGGTGACTTTTCCTGCACGCAGAACGGTGCAAGCTGTGCAGAGTTCGCGTATTTCGTGCAATTTGTGACTGATATACAAAATGCTGCACCCTTCCGAGGACAGCTTTCTGAGTACCAGGAACAACTTTTCCACCGCCTGCGGAGTGAGCACCGAGGTTGGCTCGTCAAGAATGAGGAGCTCAGGTCGCGTGAGCAGGGCACGAATGATTTCAACGCGCTGCCGTTCACCGACGCTCAAGGTGTGCACCAACCGCCGGGGGTCAGTATCCAGCCCATATTCGGCCGCCTTGGCCACGATACTGGCCGTCACCTGCTCGAGAGAAGCGCGTGCAAGCCCCAGCCAGACATTTTCCGCCACGGTCATGGTGTCGAACAGATTGAAGTGCTGGAACACCATGCCGATCCCGTTGGCACGGGCTTCTTTTGGGTTGCGGATCTGCATCACCTGCCCATTGAGCAGGATCTGCCCCGCATCGGGCATCTGAGAACCGTAGATGATCTTCATCAATGTCGATTTGCCCGCCCCGTTTTCGCCCAGTACGGCATGAATTTCTCCGGGCATGACAGTCAACGAGACATTGCTGTTGGCCACTACAGCGGGAAAAGCCTTGGTAATTCCCTTTAATTCGAGTCTTGGGGTCGCCATACTATTGTCGATCTCACTCTTTTTTTGGACGCCGTTTTCGATTTTACATCCTCGCTCCCATTGTCGGGTTGTCGAAGATGCCCTGTTTCCCACGCCTGATGATTACCTTTTTCTCCACGAGCAAAAAATGAGCCATGAAGGGATGTACCAGCATTTATGAGCCCGCTATCAGAACGATAATGAATTATCAGCCCACTCCACACACATAGTGGACGAGATTCATTCAAGCAAGACCCGCTTGCCAAGCAGCAAGTGGGCGCGATTATCCCCATCATGGTGCGGGACATACGTCATCGGCACCAAACCTGGGGCGTATTAGTGGTGACTAAATTTTGCGACGACCTCATAATAACCATGGTTATTGTGCATTTGTCGCAAAGTAGGTCGGCATTCTAAAGGTTGGCACCGTTTTTGCGTCTTCCTGGCAAATCGGGGCTGGTCCAGTCCCGTGCCGGAAACCACAATCGTCCATTGGAGAACCCATGAAAAAGCGCCTCTTTCTCAAGACAGCCGCCGCACTCCTTGCCGTAACAGCCTTTGGCAACGCCCATGCCCAAACGGCCATCAAGTTTCAGCTTGACTGGCGCTTCGAGGGGCCAGCAGCACTATTCCTGCAACCGGTAGCCAAGGGCTACTTCAAGGATGCTGGCCTTGATGTCACCGTCGACACTGGCAACGGGTCGGGCGGCACGGTCACCCGTGTAGCGTCGGGCACCTACGACATGGGCTTCGCCGACATGGCGGCGCTGATGGAATTTCACGCCAACAACCCGGACGCGCCGAACAAGCCGGTGGCGGTGATGATGGTCTACAACAACACCCCGGCGGCGGTGCTCGCGCTCAAGAAATCGGGCATTGCCAAACCCGCTGACCTGAACGGAAAGAAGCTTGGTGCACCAGTGTTTGATGCCGGTCGCAAAGCTTTCCCGATCTTCCAGAAGGCCAACGGTGTCAGCAACGTCGCCTGGACCTCGATGGACCCGCCTTTGCGTGAAACCATGCTGGCGCGCGGCGATGTCGACGCAATAACAGGCTTCTCGTTCACCTCCTTGCTCAATCTGGAAGCGCGTGGCATCAAAACTGCCGACATCGTCATCATGCCGTTCGCCGACTATGGGGTGAAACTCTACGGCAATGCCATTGTCGCCTCGCCCAAGCTGATCAAGGAAAACCCAGCTGCCGTCAAGGCTTTCCTCCTGGCGTTTGCCAAGGGAGCCAAGGACGTCATGGCCAACCCGGTAGCCAGCATCGAGTCAGTCAAGGCTCGCGACGGCTTGATTAACGTTCCACTCGAAACGCGTCGCCTGCAGCTCGCCATCGACTCGGTTATCGCCAGCCCGGACGCGCGCAAGGAGGGCTTTGGCCAGATCAATCCAGGTCGCATGAGCCTGATGGCCAGCCAGGTTTCAGATACTTACGAAACCAAGACCCGCGTCAACCCGACGACCGTATGGGACGGCTCGATGCTGCCCTCGGCCGCCGAGCTGAACGTGCTGCCGCCGGCCAAGAAGTAAGCCCTAACTGTTCTGCCAGCCCCGAAGGCTGGCCTTTTTTCAGAGAACCTCCATGCCAGTCGCTTCAGCTCCTGCCGCCGCCAGTGACGACGCCTTCGTCGATTTTGAAAACGTCTGGCTCGCCTACAACGACGAACTGTTAGCCAGTAATACCTTCGCCGTTGAAGACATCAATCTCAAGATAAAACAGGGCGAGTTCATCGCCATCGTCGGCCCGTCGGGCTGTGGCAAATCGACCTTCATGAAACTGACCACCGGGCTCAAGATGCCGAGCAAGGGCACGGTTCACATCGACGGTCAGCCTGTGACCGGCCCGCTGAAGATTTCGGGAATGGCCTTCCAGGCACCCTCGCTGCTTCCCTGGCGCAGCACCTTGGACAACGTGCTGCTACCGCTGGAGATCGTCGAGCCCTTTCGCAGCCAGTTCAAGGATCGTCGCAAGGAATTCGAAGAGCGTGCCAATAATCTGTTGACCAGCGTCGGACTGGGCGGGCTGGGAAGCAAATTTCCCTGGGAGCTCTCCGGCGGCATGCAGCAGCGGGCCAGCATCTGTCGCGCGCTCATCCATGAACCGAAAATGCTGCTGCTCGACGAACCCTTTGCCGCACTTGACGCCTTCACCCGCGAAGAGCTGTGGTGCATCCTGCGCGATCTGTGGGAGGCACAGCGCTTCAACGTCATCCTGGTCACGCACGACCTGCGCGAATCGGTCTTCCTGGCCGATACGGTGTATTGCATGAGCCGCAGTCCGGGGCGCTTTGTCGTCAAGCGCGATATCCCGATCCCGCGCACGCGCGACCTGGAAGTCACCTACTCCAGAGAGTTCACCGACATCGTGCACGAACTACGCGGCCGCATCGGCGCCATGCGCAAGGCCGGCATGGATCTCGTTCAATAGGTATCGGACACATCCATGAACAAAAAACAACTCGAACGCTGGTCCCCGGCCCTGCTCCTGCTGGCGATCATCGTCATCTGGGAAGTCATCATCCGTGTCTTCGGGGTTTCGGAATTCATTTTCCCGAGCCCGTCCCGCATCTGGGAACAAACGATGCAGCACAAAGCCATCATCCTTAGCCATGCCTGGCGTACCTTCTGGGTCACCATGGCCGGCTTCGGCATCGCCATCGTGGTCGGCGTTCTACTTGGTTTCCTGATCGGCAGTTCGCGTCTGGCCTACGCTGCCGTTTATCCGCTGATGACCGCCTTCAATGCGCTGCCGAAGGCCGCCTTTGTGCCGATTCTGGTAGTGTGGTTCGGTATTGGCGTAGGCCCCGCCGTCCTGACTGCCTTCCTGATTTCCTTTTTCCCGATCATGGTCAACATCGCCACCGGCCTCGCTACGCTGGAACCGGAACTGGAAGACGTGCTGCGCGTGCTCGGTGCCAAACGCTGGGACGTGCTGACCAAGGTCGGCCTGCCGCGCTCCATGCCCTACTTCTTCGGCTCGCTCAAGGTTTCCATCACGCTGGCCTTTGTCGGCACCACGGTTTCGGAAATGACCGCCTCCAACGAAGGCATCGGCTACCTGCTGATCTCGGCCGGTTCGTCGATGCAGATGGGCCTCGCCTTCAGCGGACTGCTCGTCGTCGGCGCCATGGCCATGGCCATGTACGAACTGTTCAGCTACATCGAGAAACACACCACCGGCTGGGCGCACCGCAGTACGCAACGTGGCGGCTAATTGAGCCGGCCTGCAGCCCAATGAATACGGACACCTTCAACACCAATGCCATGAAGGCCAATATCCATGCGGCTTCCAGGGCATGTGTCTCTTCGTAATCAGCGATTCTTCTTGATTGGCGGAACAAACTTGTAATCGATGTCCCAGGGGAAGTAGATCCATTTGTCCTGGCTGAATTCCTTGACGCACAGATCGACGATCTCGCGGCCCATTGGTTTGGCGTACAGCGTGGCGAAATAGGCCTTGGGCAGCAGTTTGCGGATCACCCGTGCGGTGTTGCCGGTGTCGACCAGGTCGTCGATCAGCAGATACCCTTCACCATCGTGATCAATGCCCTTGAGAATCT
>JAIFNM010000012.1 GCA_020047725.1 Betaproteobacteria bacterium | reverse complement strand
AGGCGCAGTTGTTGCCTGTGCGCGAGAAAGTCGCGCAAGGCCATTCCCATGATTGAACTGATGCCGGTGCGAAGTTCATTCTGGGAATTGATCAGCGTGGTTTCAATCAGCATCGGCAACTCGATGGCTAACTGCTGTTCGATGCTGCACACGAGGTCAGCAGCGATGATTGACAGCAGCCGTTCGTCGTCCCGGTCGCGGTGGTCCGGCTCCGGTTCGGCTGGCACCACATCCGTAAGCACTGGCAGATCTTCGTCTTCAATTTCAATATTTGGCAGCGGTGTTTCGGCGGCATCGGTCGTGCTGGTGTGTGACGCAACAAAGCTTCGCCGGCGTCGGCCACCGAAGGAATTCGTTCCGGAGCGCATGAGGGAGTCAGCGCGCTCGACAACATCGGGGTTTTCGGCCATCAGTCTTTCTCCGCGAGGTCGAAAAACTTGATTTCGTAGCCTCGATCCTTGTAGAACTTCACGCGTTTGCGACCGGCCAAGCGTTCGTCCTCGTTGCGGCCAACGACTTCAATGACGCTGGTGAAGCGCGAAAACGCCGGAGGTACGTCCGCTGAAAGATTGAAGAGGCGCTCGTTCTGCGGTGTTGTATCCAGCGTATCGGTGATGACAATCGGTGTTTCGGCGGCGAGCGGGGAATCGCCGCGCACGTGCGGGATAAACCCGGTCGGCGGATGCATCCACAGGTGGCGGTCAAGGTTGCTGGCGACTTCGGAATCCGGCGCGTAAACCAGCAGCGCTTTTTTCTGGGCGAACGCCTTGCTGATCAAGGCTGCTGTAGCGCTGATCCGGTCGGCCGCATTGTGGTAGAAAAAGATCTGGGTCAATTGAGCTTTCCGGCACGTTTGAGCAGGTAGTGCGCGAGCAGCGGCACCGGGCGCCCGGTAGCGCCTTTTTCCGCACCTGATTTCCAGGCCGTTCCAGCGATGTCGAGGTGCGCCCACTCGAATTTCTTGGTGAAGCGTGAGAGGAAACAAGCAGCAGAAATACTGCCACCCGCTCGACCGCCAATATTTGCCATATCGGCGAAGTTGCTTTTCAGCAGATCCTGGTAATCATCCCAAAGCGGCATGTGCCAGGCACGGTCATGTGCTTCGTCGCCGGCGCGCAGGAGTTCGTGGGCCAGGCTGTCATCGTTGGCAAAAAGCCCGGTGGCGACGTGGCCGAGTGCGATGACGCAGGCGCCGGTCAGCGTAGCGACGTCGATGACCGTCTCCGGCTCAAAGCGTTCGGCGTAGGTGAGCGCGTCGCAGAGTACAAGGCGGCCTTCGGCGTCGGTGTTGAGAATTTCGATGGTCTGGCCGGACATCGAGGTGACGATGTCACCGGGCTTGCTGGCCGCACCGCCGGGCATGTTTTCCGAGGTCGGGACGATCACCGTGAGGTTGATCGGCAACTGCATCTGCGCGACGGCTTTGAGTGTGCCGAGGACGCTGGCGGCGCCACACATATCGAACTTCATTTCGTCCATTTCGGGACCGGGCTTCAGCGAGATGCCGCCGGAGTCGAAGGTAATGCCCTTGCCGACCAGTACCAGCGGTTTCTCGCCTTCTTTTCCGCCCTTGTACTGCAGGACGATGAGTTTTGGCGGCTGGTGCGAGCCCTTGGCCACCGAGAGCAGGGAGTGCATGCCGAGCGCTTCCATATCGCCGCGTTCGAGTACCTGGCAGTCAAACGCGTAGTCACTGGCAATCCGTTGCGCCGCTTCGGCCAGATAGGTGGGGGTGCACACGTTGCCGGGCAGGTTGCCGAGATCCCTGGCCAGCGCGACACCTTCTGCGATGGCGAGTCCCTGTGCCAGCGCTTCTTCAGCCAGCGCCATTTCAGTGCGGCGATCTATGGCGAAGCTCAGTTTCCGCAGAGGGCGACGAGCGTCGCTTTTCTTGCTCTTGAACTGCTCGAAGCGATAAGTAGTTTCCTTGGCGATGATCGCGGCCTGCCGGACGCGCCAGGCCAGGCTGCACTTCCTGACGGGGATTTCGGTCAAAAAGAGCGTGCCGTCAGTCGCGCCGGTTTCGCTGAGCGCCTTGACCGCGCTGCGAATCGCGGCACAGTATTCCTTCTCACTAAATTCCTTTTCCTTGCCGAGTCCAACCATTAGCACGCGACCGCACTGGGTCGATGGGACATCGTGGAGAAGCAAGGTTGTGCCAGCTTTTCCGCCCATGTCACCGCGACGAACGATCTCTGAAAGATAGTGATTTGTTGCGTTGTCGAGCAGTCCGGCAGACGCTGTCAGTTTCCGTGGTTCGAAGACGCCGACGACGACGCAGGCGCCGCGTTGCTTCTCCGGGTTTCCGGTTTTTATGCTAAATTCCACGGGCTACTCCTCAAACAACGCAGTTTTGTATCAAAAGTCGATTATCACTGCAGTTTTTCGTTAAAGTCAAAAAATGATCTTCCTGCGTGCCGCACGGCGCGAGTTTACTCACTCGGCGGCCGGCGTCTTTGTTGCGCTCTTCGCCATTCTGCTGACGACCCAATTGATCCGCCTTCTTGCTGAAGCGGCACAAGGCTCGGTCGCACCGGAAGCGGTTGTTGCCTTGCTTGGATTCGCGGCGCTCAGCTATATTCCGACCCTGCTTTCCCTGGCTTCGTTCATCGCCATTATTCTGGCCTTGTCGCGTAGCTATCGTGATTCCGAGATGGTCGTCTGGTTCTCGTCCGGGCTCTCGCTGGCCGCGTGGATACGTCCGGTGTTGACCTTTGCCCTGCCACTGGTTTTTGCGATAACCGGTCTGTCGCTGTTCGTTTCTCCCTGGGCGCTTTCGCAGAGTGCCGAATACCGGGGAAATCTTGATACGCGCAAGGATGCCGGGCAGGTATCTCCCGGGGCGTTTCAGGAGTCGTCATCTGGCGATCTGGTCGTTTTTGTTGAGGCGGTTGCTGAAGACGAGAGCTTCGTAAAAAACGTTTTCGTAAGTTCGGTACAGAACCAGCGCCTGGGCGTGACGATGGCCGCCACCGGCCACCAGGAGATTGCCGAGAACGGTGATCGCTTCATGGTTCTGGAGAATGGTCGTCGTTACGAGATTACGCCGGGTACGCCTGAGTTCCGCATTCTAGAGTACGCGCGTTACGCCATCCGGCTGGAGACCAAGGAGGCGCGCGGTATCGAGTGGACGCCAAAAAACATGCCGTTGCTGGAGTTGGTCAATATCGATCTGCCTGCCCATCGGGCCGAGCTGCTGTGGCGCATCAGCGTGCCGGTTTCGGCCATTATCCTGGCGCTGCTGGCAATTCCCCTTTCCTTTGTCAACCCGCGTGCAGGCCGTTCCGCCAACATGCTTCTGGCACTGTTTACCTATGTTTTATATAACAATCTATTGACTGTCAGCCAGGCGTGGGTGGCGAGTGGAAAGATCTCATTTGTTGTGGGCGTAGTGACGGTCCATATTTTCATGATTTGCCTGCTGCCGATACTTTTTTATCGCCGGATTGCGGTGCTGTCGTTTGTGCGGTTTTTCCGATGAAAATCTATCGTCGCTATTTGCTGCGTGAGGTGTCGGCAGCGATCCTGCTGGTCCTTGCCGGTTTTCTGACCCTGTTTGGTTTCTTCGACATGATTGCCGAAGTCAAGAGTGTCGGCGAGACCGGGTATCAGTTGCATCATGCCGTTGCCTATGTGGCTCTGCGCATGCCGGGCCGGATCTATGAACTGATGCCGATTGCTGTTTTAATCGGGACGCTCTACGCCCTGTCGACCTTGGCCCGGCATTCCGAAATCACCGTCCTGCGTGCGTCGGGAATGTCTACGTCCCGGCTGTTATCCAGTTTGTTTCAGGTGGCTGCCATCATTGCCCTGCTTACGTTTCTGACCGGCGAACTTATCGTGCCGCCCTCAGAGCGCGCCGCGCAGCAATTGCGCCTCAAAGCGCAAGGTAAAACGGTTGGACAGGACTTGCGCAGTGGCATTTGGGTCAAGGATGAGCGAAGTTTCATCAACGTTCAAACCGTGTTGCCGGATACGCGCCTCAAAGGCATTCGTATCTATGATTTTGATAATGACGCCAAACTGCGCTCAGTTACCGAAGCTGCCGAGGGAGTGTACCTTCCCCCCGACAAGTGGCGGCTGAGTGGTGTCCTTCAGACTGTCCTCCACGGGGAACGATCCGAGATCGTCAAAATGCCCGACATGGAATGGCGGTCAGCGCTCAATCCGGACATTCTAGCTGTCCTGATGGTGTCCCCGGAGCGAATGTCCATGCTGCATTTGACGGCCTACACACGGCATCTTTCAGAGAATAGTCAGAAAACACAGCGTTACGATATTGCCATCTGGAAGAAGATCATTTATCCGCTGGCGGCGCTGGTCATGGTTGCCTTGGCCCTGCCTTTCGGCTATACCCATAACCGCGTCAGCGGCGTCAGCCTGAAGATTTTTTCCGGGGTGATGATCGGCGTGTTCTTCCACATGCTCAACGGCCTGTTTTCCAACCTCGGCGCGATCAACAGCTGGTCGCCAGTCCTTAGCGCGATTGCACCTTCAGCGCTATTCATGCTCGCGGCAACGGCAATGATCTGGTGGGTCGAGCGGCGCTGAGAAGAGTTCAGCGCACTTCGACGAGACGAGTGCCAGCGAGGCGGTCGTGCAGAAATTGCCGGTCGCGGTCGATCAGCGCCCAGAGGATACCGACACCACATAGAGCGAAGCTCGGCCAGCACAGCAGGTAGCGCAACAGCGCCTGTGGCGGCCGAACTGGATGGTTGGCCTGCGTCACCAGTCGTATGCGCCAGGTCTTCATGGCCAGCGTCTGGCCGCCATTGCTCCAGAACCACACGGAATAAACGAGCAGAACGAGAAAAAGATGCGCCCATAAAATGGGCGTCGTAGCGAGGCGATGTGCGAAGGCACCGAGCAGTACATGCGGAAGAATCAGCGTTACAGTCAGTACAGCCGACAGCAGGAGCATTTCATAGCACAAGCCGGCCAGCCGGCGCAGGACTCCTGAGCAGACAAGACCGTCAGGCGCGGACATCAGGGTTTGGTCGTTACGTCAGTTGATTTTGACGCCACCGCAGAATGCGTCGTTTCCTCCGCTGTTGTGCTGGGAGGCAGGGCGAGCAAGGTTGAGGACGGGGCCGCTGGAGCCACAGAGCGCAACGGGGCTGGCGTAACGGGAAGTCCTGGCTTGGTGGATGGCTTGCTGGCCGCCTGTAACTTCAGCTTTTCCTTTTCATCCTCAGGCAGGTTGGAGTATTCCTCCCATTTTTGCTTGAGTTCCTGTTTCTTCTCTAACGGGAGCTGGTTGACCGTCTTGAAGTTCTCGCGCGCCAGTTGGCGCTGTTCTGACGTTAGTTTCCCCCATTCCTGCATTTGTCCCTGGACGCGACGCTGCTCTTCCGGTGTCATCGCCGAAAAGCGGTTGACAATGCCGAGCCATTTCTTCTGGCGGTAACTCTCCATTGAATCCCAGTCGTCACTCAGCGGGGCGAGAATGATCTTCTGCTGGACGGTGAGTTCGCTCCACATCGGCTGTGGTGTCGTTGCAATGAGCGACGGGCTGGGCGTTGCGGCCCAACCCGTTACGGTCAGAAAAATGCTGAGAGCTACTGTGGCGAGGAACTTCTTAGCCATGCATTGAAGCCCGTATCAGTGTATGCGCCAATCGGCAGATCGTCGGCAAGCAGGGCGCTATCAACGTCGCTTTGCTCGTTGATGCGTTGATCAGCCATCCAGAACGAGGAAAGGACTACGCACAGGAGCAATGCAAGCGTGGCGAGTATTTGCTTGAAACGCAGGTTGTCGAAGTGATGCAGAACGAAATTCCCCGCTGTGGCAAGAACCGACTGATTGACTGTCTGTTTCTGGCTGGCCAGCGCTTTTTCCCTGGCCGCAGCGAGGCGATTCGCCGTCTCCGGGCGCAACTCGTGTAATCCGAGGTTCAAGTTTTGCCTGACCTTGTAGGCGAAATGAAGTTCGTTCATAGCGTGATTCCTTTTGCTTTCAATGCCGCTGCCAGCGTGTGCGTAGCGCGTGAGCAGTGTGTTTTTACGCTGCCTTCTGAGCAGCCCATTGCAGATGCGGTCTCTGCAACGTCCATGTCTTCCCAGTAACGCATGAGAAACGCTTCGCGTTGACGTGCCGGAAGTAATTTAATCTCTTTTTCAATAACAACAAGGACTTGAGCTTGCTGGAGTTGTCCATCCGGGGTGTTTGGCGTGTACGACCCCGATTCAACCTCCAGAGTTTCCAGCGGATCGCGCTCATCTTCATCGTCGGACGAGAATGAGGAAAGAAGCGTTGTCCACAACGAACGCACCTTGCTACGCCGGTAAAAGTCGCGAATCGTGTTCTGCATGATGCGCTGAAACAGCATCGGCAGCTCTTCTGCCGGACGGTCACCGTACTTTTCGGCGAGCTTCATCATCGAGTCCTGCACGATGTCGAGCGCCGACTCTTCGTTACGCACGGCAAACATCGCCTGCTTGAAAGCACGGCGCTCTGATGCGACGAGAAAATCTGACAGTTCGCGTTGGCTGGCCAGAATCGGAATCCTTGATCTTGAGGGTCGGGATACTACCGCAAAAAAACCGCTCTTTGGCGGAAGCCTTGACCAATTGAGGTCTAGGCTTTAACGTGTCAGGCTTTTCAAATATTTTGCTGAGTAAGGCCAGACTATGACCATGATGACCGGTGCGGAGATTGTAATCAGGTGCCTGCAGGAAGAAAAGGTCGAATATGTATTCGGCTATCCGGGCGGTTCTGTCCTACACATCTACGACGAGTTGTTCAAACAGGACAAGATCAAACATATTCTGGTGCGCCATGAACAGGCCGCCGTGCATGCTGCTGATGCCATGTCCCGTTCGTCGAACTGCGTCGGCGTGGCTCTGGTGACCTCCGGTCCGGGCGCGACCAACGCGGTGACCGGTATTGCGACCGCCTATATGGACTCGATTCCGCTGGTCGTTATCTCGGGTCAGGTGCCGACCCACTATATTGGCCAGGATGCCTTCCAGGAGTGCGATACCGTGGGGATTACCCGTCCCTGTGTCAAGCACAACTTCCTGATAAAGGATGTGCGCGATATTGCCATAACGATGAAAAAGGCGTTCTACATCGCCAATTCGGGGCGCCCAGGTCCAGTCGTGGTCGATATTCCCAAGGACATTACGGCTGCAAAGTGCAAGTTTGAGTACCCGAAAGAAGTGCACATGCGCTCCTACAACCCGGTGGTCAAGGGACATCTCGGGCAGATCAAGAAAGCTGTACAGTTGTTGCTTGGTGCCAAGCGCCCAGTGATCTATACCGGTGGCGGCGTCGTTCTTTCCAATGCCTCCGAGCAACTGACAAAACTTACGCGCCTGCTGGGTTTCCCGATTACCAATACGCTGATGGGTTTGGGTGCCTATCCGGCAAGCGATCCTCAGTTTCTTGGCATGCCGGGCATGCATGGCACGGTCGAAGCCAATATGGCGATGCAGCATTG
>JAIFNM010000232.1 GCA_020047725.1 Betaproteobacteria bacterium | reverse complement strand
TTTTTTTTCGAAAAGCAACAAATGCGCGAATTCGAACATTATGCGTCCGTGCTGGCTTTGTCAACGCTGGCTATTCTTGAAAAGCGAAAAACTTCAGCCGGTGCTTGAGACGATGGATTTGATCGACCGTCATCCTGTGTCCTGAACATTTCAGGGGTGTGACGGCCAGATGGCGAGGGTGTAATCCTTACCGGGCGCGAATGATTGCGTAGAGGAAAAACAGCAGCCCGGTGGCGGTAGGCCAAAGTCCTTCGAAACGCCCGAATGCGAGTAAAACGCCGCCTGCGACGAAGAGGGCTGCACGGATAACCCCGCCGCGTATCAGTACCTCACGCATCTGGTCGCGGACTGGCAAGCGCCGTCCGGGGTGGCGCCATACCGGCAACAGTTGCGACAGTGCGCCAGTTACCAGCGGCAGGAGGAAAACAACCATGAATGCGGCGACGGCGTCCTGCCCGCGCATCAGTCCAGATCCATGCATTGCACCGAAGGCAAGTATCAGCATGAAGCCGATCAAGGCCGCTGCCAGTGCGGCGGATGCACCATCGTTGATCAGCGTGCGCCAACCATAGCGACGCAGCCACGATAGCCCAGCGCGCCCGGTGATCAGGAGCAGAAGCCCTGCACCGGCAAGCGACACGGGCCACCAGAACGCAGCACCCAGCCCGGTTACCAGCACGCCCACACACGCCAGCGGCAAATCGCGGCGCAAGCGGACAGCCGCTTCGGCATCAGGGCCGCTCAACACCGTTGGCAGCAGCACCTGCAAGGTGGCGATGGCCGTCAGGCCGATAAAGCCGAGCGTGTTCAAGTGCAGGTGCAGCATGCGCAAGCTTTGGCGCAGCAGCGGCCACGCGTACATCGCCGGAACCAGTGCCAGCCCGACGATCAGAAAAGCCACCGCTGCCAGATACCAGCGCCAGCAAGGATGCGGTTTGCCGAGCGTGTGCCGGGCTCTGGAAATCAGCCAGCCGGCAAAACCGGTGGCGACCAGCAGGGCCATTCCGGCCGCCGCATGCAAGGCGCCCAGGCTGGCTTCACCGGTAAAATGCAAGACGACCAGAACGCCTGCCACTTGCAGTAGCAGTGGCAACAGCATTACCGGACGCGGTGCGCCGGTGCCACGGGTCAATACCGGAACAAAATGGGTAATGGCTCCGAAAATGAGCGGCAGGATGGCGACGGCAAGAATGAGGTGGGTTGCCGCCAGCGCGGACAGGACGCCCTGCACCGAAAGCGCGAGCGCGGCAAAAAAAGCGGCAATGGCAGAAAGGCCAAGGTAGATCAGCATGACTCCACCTTAATGGGCTCAGCCCAGCTTGGCAAAATCGATGACGATGGCGCCCGGTTCGCGCTGCACGTAGTTGATGGCAAGGGCCGGACCGTATCGGGTTTGCAACTGGGCGAGCAAGGGCAGCGGGTCGTGATCGTTACAGAAACGCATTGTCTCACCGGGCAACAGCGCATCAAAAGCGCCAAAAATCGCCGCATGGCGAAAACGCTTGGCGATACCGCGAGCGTCGAAAGGATAAAGAGCGTCTGGGGTTGGCTGGTCGCACGTGTGCATGGGAATCTCCTGAGGAAATCAAACGAATGGGAGACACATTATTCGATACGAGGAGTTGCGGGTCTTTGATGTAAACCAGAGAAACTCAAATTTAGCCCCATCCCCACCCTAACCCTCCCCTTGAAGGGGATGGAAGCGGCGCGGATATGCCATGGCGCCCGTAAATTGGCGATCTTCGAGTGGCATATCGCAAGACCCTCATGGATATTGCCTCGCGTGGCATTTCTCTTCGAGATGCCCGAATTTATTGCCTTCCAGAGGCGGGGAAATCCCGCTCCCCGAGCTGCTCCACCAGATAATCCATCAGCACGCGCAGGCGGTGCGGGATGTGCCGGTTTCCGGGGAGCACGGCATGGATGCCCAATTCGGGCGTGGCAAACGTGCTCAGGATTTGCCTTAATGCTCCGCTCTCCAGCAGTTCTCCGGCGCTGAATATCGGCTCGTAGGTGATACCCAGCCCGGCAACGGCAGCCTTAAGCAGCACGTCGCCGTTGTTGGCCTGAAAACGGGAACGGATGGGGAACATTTCCATCTTGCCATTGATCATGAAGCCCCAGCGCTGACTGTTGGCCATCGCCCTGATTGGCTTGTTCGCCTTCGGCCTCTACATGGCTGACCTGCCGCTGGCTCCGGAAAAGCTCCGGTTTTACTCGTGGCACAAATGGGCCGGCGTCATCATGTTTCTGCTGGTGATCATCTGTCTAGCTTGGCGTATTACCCACCGCCCGCCGGCGCTGCCGGAGCACATGGGGCGCGGTAAGCAGTTCGTCGCGCACGCTGGCCATGGCCTGCCTGTCGCCGGCCACGCCGCCGAGTTCAGTGCAGTACAGGCCGACAAGAGCACGCTCATCTTCGGCTTCAAGCAGATGAACGTCGGCATGGAAGGCCGCTTCAAGAAATTCACCACGCAGCTCAAATTTGATCCGGCCAAGGTCGCCAGCGCCAAGGTTGTACTCGACGTCGATTTGGCTAGTATCGATACCGGATCATCCGAGGTTGATGACGAAGTGGCCGGCAAGCTGTGGTTCAGCACCAAGGTCTTTCCGACGGCTCATTTCGCTTCCGGCAGTGTCAAGGCGCTGGAAGGCAATCGTTACGAAGTCGCCGGCCAGCTCACCATCAAGGGTCGTACTCAGCTCGTGACGGCGCCGACCATAGTAACGATTCAGGGCAATAGCGCCACGTTTGACGGCGCCTTCGTCCTCAAACGCGCCGATTTCGCCATTGGCGAAGGTCCCTGGGCCGACTTCGGCACCGTCGCCAATGAAATCCAGATCAAGTTCCACGTCCTCGCCACCAGCGGGAAATAAGCCGTTACACGCCGTTTCAACCCCACACCACCAAGGAGATTTACCATGAAAAACTGACCCGCCTCGCCCTCGCCGCCGCAAGCATCGTCACCCTGAGTGGCGCTGCATTGGCCGCCCCGGAAACCTTCGTCCTCGACAATACCCACAGCTACCCGCGCTTCTCGTACAACCACTTTGGTTACTCGACACAGATCAGCCGCTTCAACAAGACGACCGGCAGGATCGTGCTCGACAAGGAGGCCAAGACCGGCTCGGTCGATGTCGTCATTGACATGAAGTCGGTCGATACCGGCTACGCTGTATTCAATGACCATCTCCAGGGCGAGGATTTCTTCGATGCAGAGAAATTCGCGACGGCCACCTTCAAATCGACCAAGGTTCGTTTTGAGGGCGACAAGCCCGTCGCTGTCGAAGGCAACCTGACCATCAAGGGCGTGACCAAGCCGCTAACTCTGGCGCTCAGCTCTTTCCAGTTGATGCCCCACCCGATGCTGAAGAAGGACGCGATCGGGGCCAACGCCACGACCAAGATCAGTCGCACCGAATTCAACGCCGGCAAGTACGCGCCTTACGTTGGCGACGAAGTGACCATCGACATCGGGGTCGAAGCGATCAAGGAGTAAACGTCACAAAACCGAAACGGCCGTAGGTTGGGCTGAGCTTGCAAAGCCCAACATGCAGGAGGCTAAAAGTTGGGCTTCCTGCGTCAGCCTAACCTACGGACACTCGGTAGTGTTCAGTGCCGCCACGCGCGGGTGACGATGTCGCGGATGATGTTCAATCGGCGGTGAAAGAAGTGGTCGGCGCCGGGGACAACGATCACCGGCAGGTTCAACGGTTCTGCCCAGGCAAGGACATTGCTCAGCGGGACCGTTTCGTCGACCGAGCCGTGAATGACGATAGTGTCGTTGGCGACGGCTTGGGTCGCGTACTGGCGTGCGCCCTCGACATGGCCGGCCGCCGTGCCAACCAGCACCAGGCGTTGCGCCGGATGGTTGGTTTCGGCCAGGGCTTGCGCCACCCGCGTTTGCACGTAAGCCCCGAACGAGAAGCCGCCCAGAGCAACCGGCAGGTCGCCGTAGCGGCACTTGGCTTCGGCCAGAACGGCGAGCATGTCTTCCGTTTCGCCACGTCCATCGTCATGCATGCCGGTGCTCTCTCCAACCCCGCGAAAGTTCGGGCGCAGGGCCACGTAGCCCAATTGTGTGAAAGTGCGTGCCAGCGTCTGCACCACCTTGTTGGTATTGGTGCCGCCAAACAGCGGGTGTGGATGGCAGATCAGCGCGATGCCACGGGGCGCGCCCGGGTTTTCGACGATCAGATCGATCACTCCGGCCGGGCCATCAAAGTGGATTTTTTCTTCAATCAATTTCATGCAGCAGTGTTTCCTTTGCTCAGATCTTCAAGCGTTCAACAATACGGCCATGCACCAGGTGTTCCTGGATTATTTCTTCGATGTCTTCCTTGTCCACATAGCTGTACCAGACTTCTTCCGGATAAACGACGAGGACCGGGCCCTCGTCGCAGCGATCAAGGCAGCCCGCCTTGTTGATGCGGATCTGGCCCTTGCCCTTGAGTTTGAGCTGGCCGATGCGATCCTTGGCGTAGGTTTGCGCTTCGGTAGCGCCCAGGTTGTTGCAGCAAGACTCGCCGTCGGCACGCTGATTGCAGCAGAAAAAAACGTGATGTTTGAAGTAGCTCATGCCGGCCCTTGTAGTTGGTTATGCAAGATGTGACCACCGATTTCCCGCTTGATTCAATGACACGTCAGATCCGTCGCCCGAGTACCATCAGGTAAGGCAAGGCGAGGAAGGGCCAGATGCTGGCAGCCAGACGGGTCAGTCCATTGAAGTTGAGGAAGTGCCCCTGGCGCCACGCTGCCATGGCGATCTCCGAATACGGGTTGGGCGGCGCAAGATTGACCAGCACGGCGCCGGCCATCAGCGCCAGACCAGCGAGCGCGATGCGCCATAACGCTGGCAGCAGAAGCATGATCGAGAGTATTCCTCCGCCGATCATCAAGCCAAGACCTGCGCCCGGAGTCAGCCAGACCAGGGCCTGGAGCGGGTCGACGAGGATCGCCGCCGCCAGCGTGCGAATTGAGAGAGCGACAGCAAAAAAAACGGAAAGCGCCAGATACGGCGAGTTCCGGTCGGCCAGCAGCGTGCGCGTGATCAAACCGATGGTAATGGTGTTGCAGACGATGATCCCGGTCTCGATGGCGAAGAACGAAGGCGCAGCGTAGGGGACGGCCGGGGTGATCTCCAGCAGGTAGCGAAGATCGCCCGCGCCGAAGAGGATCGTTTCAGGAGAAAGCTGCGTCAGCAGCCACATGCCGATCAGTACCAGGCCAAGTTCCGCATGCGGAATCGGCGCGAGAAGGTGGCGGTGCATCTGTGAAACACGGTCGAAGAAGCGCTCGCCTTGCCACCAGGCAAGCAGCGCACCAATGCCCGCCCCCAGGCTGTTGCAGGCCAGGTCAAGGTTGGAGGCTACCCGTGACGGCAACCAGGTTTGCAGGCTTTCAAGGCAAAAACTGAGCATGGCGCCGAGCAGCAACGCGGCGATGGCCGGAGTCCACCGACCCGGCAAGCGGTCCATGGCCAGCGCCAGCAGGAAGCCCAGCGGCAAATAGACGAGTACATTGGTGGTCAGGTCGAAAGCCGTCCAGTAGCGCGGCCAGGCGGCGTCCAGAAAGGCAAGCGGCGACAGGCCCGGATCGCGCCAGTCGGAGAAGGGGTGCAGGCTGGCATAAACGATCAGTGCGGCATAAGCCAGAGCCAGATAGCGGGGCAGGCGGGTTGGCACCGCTTGATAGTCGGTGGCAAATCCTTCTGTTGGTTTGAGTGAAGACATCGCGCTGGCCGGGATCGTCGAGTAGAGGCCATTCTACCGCTTCAGGCATGGCGAGCGACTGAGCAAGAACGCCAGTCCTCGTCGATTGATCCCCGGTTCTGTCGCCGACTGGCGTAAACTGTACGACTGTCGAACCGGAAAGCCATCCCATGTCACGCCCTACCCTGAAGTTACCCGCTAAATCTGCCGTTCCCAATTCAATTGATGACGTCAGGTGGTCCTCCCGCAAGCCGGTTCGTGGGGGAGCTGCATCGCCGAAGCAGTCGGTCGCAGAGCGTGCAAGCCGGCTCGCGGCCAAGGCAGCGCACCAGGCCGCCGAGTTCGAGAAGAAATCCCGCCCGGCTCCACGATTCAACCCGGACGCGCCGCGCCGCCCGGCGCATGTGGCGAAGCCCGTGCAAGCAGCTGGCGCAGAGCCCGCCAGGGAGGAAGCGCCGCGCCGGCGCGAGGAAAGCAGACCGGAACTTCCCAAGAAGGTTTATCCCAAGCGCGGCGTTGCCCGCAGTACCGGCGCGCGAGCGCTTCCGCCGCCACGTGTTTTCACGGAAGACAGTGCGGTACGTCCTGACACACGGACAGCCGATACGCCACCTCCTTCGCCTGTCGTTCAGGCTCGCCACGAAGTTCCTTCATCACCACAACCCGCCAGGTCGGACGTTCCTCGGCGGCCCTTGCACGAACCACCACGCCTCTCGAAACGAATCGCCGAAATGACTCAGTGTTCGCGACGCGAGGCCGATGAATGGATTGAAAACGGCTGGGTGCGCGTTGATGGTGTCGTGGTCACGACGCTTGGTACGCGAGTCCATCCCAACGCAAAGGTCGAGATCAAGGAAGATGCCAGCAAACACGAGACGGAGAGCGTGACCATTCTGCTAAACAAGCCACTCGACGAGGCGCCCGAGCCGGCCGAGGGCGGCAGTGAAGCCGCCATGCGGCTTATCCGCCCGGAGAATCGCTGGGATGAAGATGATTCCCGGCTTACGTTCAAGGCTACACATTTACGTGGCCTGGCGCAGGCGGGGAAACTTGATGCCGAGTCGACGGGCATGCTGGTCTTCACCCAGGAGGGCAGTGTCGCCCGTCGCATTACCGGCGACGATACGCGGCTGGAAAAGGAATACATGGTGCGGGTGGAAGGAGAACTTACGCCCGAGGGCATGAAGTTGCTCAACCATGGCCTGGCCCTTGATGATGTCAAACTCAAGCGTGCGCAGGTGTCCTGGCAGAATGAGCAGCAGCTGCGCTTTGTGCTGCACGAAAGCAAGAAGCAGCAGATTCAGCGTATGTGTGAGCTGGTCGGCTTGCGCGTGACGAGCATCAAGCGCATCCGCATCGGCAGCGTATCGCTCGGCAAGCTGCCTGCAGGCAAATGGCGTTATCTGCGCGAGAACGAGCGCTTCTAGTCGTCAGTCAATAAAAAATGCGAAACACCAAGTCACCAAGATCACCACGAGAGCGGCAAGTTAACTTCTTGCTTTCTTGGTGAAACTTTGTGCCTTGGTGGTGCAGCTTTTGTCCTTGCCTTTCAACAAGACTGTCTACTTTTCCCCGAATCGCAGATCGGTAGTCAGTGACCAATGCTCGTTGTCGCCACCGCGGTCCAGAAGGTCGAGCAGGCGGAGCCCGACTTTGACACCACTCAGTAACACGCTCCTCGGAAAGGCGCATGGCGCAAGGCCTACGGCGAATCAGCCAAAAGGGGTGTGTATCT
>JAIFNM010000114.1 GCA_020047725.1 Betaproteobacteria bacterium | reverse complement strand
TTCCTTGGCGGTTCGGCCGACCTGGCACCGTCCAACCTGACCATGTGGAAAGGCTGCCGCGATGTGCGTCCGGAAGCGATGGCCGAGGGTGGCAACTATATCCACTACGGCGTGCGCGAATTCGGCATGGCCGCGATCATGAATGGCCTGGTTCTGCATGGCGGCTTCCGGCCCTTCGGCGGCACCTTCCTGATGTTCTCCGAATACGCCCGCAACGCCATTCGCATGGCGGCGCTGATGAAGATCAACCCGATTTACGTGTTCACTCACGATTCCATCGGCGTTGGCGAAGACGGCCCGACACACCAGCCAATCCCCTGCGCATGGTGCCGAACCTCGACGTCTGGCGTCCATGCGACAGCGTCGAAGCCTTCGTCGCCTGGCAAATCGCCGTCGAACACCGCAGCAGCCCGACGGCGCTGATCCTCACTCGCCAGAATTTGCCGCATCAGCCACGCGACGCCGGACAGATCGAAGCCATCCGCAAGGGCGGCTATGTGCTAAAGGATTATCACACAGACAGTCGTGCGATGGACTTTGGCGATCGGGGTTACGCAATGGGGGTACCTATACGGCATTAAGTAAGATCGCTGCTAAAAGAGCTTAACTTAGTGCCATTCGGGACTGTCCGACACTACCGGTTTTCATATAGCGTCAATACCTGTTTCAGAGAATAGCCAACCTGCACTGATATCAGTACCGTACGAAACACATGCTGTAATGGTCACCAGATGAGTGCGAGAGTGCAGTTCTTTCAACCTGAAAGCCACAGCGAACACGGAGGCAAGACAAAAGTTCATGTTGATTTCCTTTACGAACCTTTGCGTTCTTTGCACCTCAGATTGATTTGTCTGGAGCAAGGCGCTTCTGAAAGCAAAAGCAGGACAATGAAAAAATCGACATCGCCCAAAAATCCCCCAGTGACCAATGAAGTCAGGGGGTTTAATAGCTACGTCGTCTGTATCGGGGCATCCGCCGGCGGTCTTGACGCCCTGGAGAAATTCTTCCAGGCCTGCCCGGTCGATAGCGGAGCAGCTTTTGTCGTCGTCCAGCATCTCTCCCCGGACCACAAGAGCATGATGAACAATCTGCTGGCCCGCCACACCAAGATGCCTGTGATCATGGTCGAAGACGATATGGCAATCGAAGCCAATCAGGTTTACCTGATTCCCCCCGGCACGATCATGCATGTCACGGCAGGCCATTTACACTTGAGGCCCAAAAATCCGCGCGGTTTGACTCTGCCGATCGACATCTTTCTTTTCTCGCTGGCCGAAGTGTACGGCAAGCATGCGCTTGGCGTGATCCTCTCGGGCACCGGCACGGATGGAACGCGCGGCGCTGTCGCGATCAATGCTGCCGGTGGCTTCCTGATGGCGCAGGAACCGGAGAGCGCCAAGTTCGACGGCATGCCGCGCAGTGTGATTTCTACCGGAATTGTTGATGCCATATTGCCGGCAGAAGAGTTGCCCTTGCGGTTGGTCGCGCACATTCTGAATTTGCCCTATAAGGAATCAGAGGTCGAAGCCAAAGTCATTCCAAACGCGACGATGAGCAATGAAGAAGTGCTTGCCGCCTGCCTTCGTCTTTTGCATCAGATTGGCGGCATCGACTTTTCGGACTACAAGCCGGCCACCATCATGCGGCGCATTGAACGACGCATGCAGGTACGCCACACCCCCGAACTCTACCAGTATCTCGATTTACTGGAAAATGACCGGGGTGAGGTCATTACCCTACGCCGCGAAATGTTGATTTCGGTGACGAGTTTCTTCCGCGATCCGGAAACATTCGCCGAACTGGCCAAAAAAGTGATTTCTCCCCTGGTCGCGCAAAAACTGGCTGGCGACACCATACGCGTCTGGGTTGCCGGCGTTGCGACCGGTGAAGAAGCATATACTATCGGCATGCTGTTCATGGAGGCTTTCGAGCGGGAACGGCGCTGGCCCAACCTCAAGATTTTCGCTACCGATGTCGATTTGCAGTGCGTTGAGACCGCTGGCATCGGACAGTACCCGGAGTCCGCAGCGGCCGAGCTTTCTCCAGAACGTCTTGAGCGCTTCTTCACCAAAAAGGGTGACTCCTTTGTGATAAAAAACGAGTTGCGCCAGTGCATGGTGTTTTCCCGACACAATCTGCTGGCAGATCCACCCTTTACCAAGATCGATCTGGTCACCTGCCGCAATACCTTGATTTATTTCAAGTCCATCGCCCAAGAGCGCGCCTTGCGCTCATTGCAATACGCCATCAATCAGGGCGGAGCGTTGCTTCTCGGTTCGAGCGAGTCGCTCGCCGCTATGACCGAAGGGCTGCAGACAATCAATGCAAAGCATAAACTGTTCCGGCGCAAGGGTGCTGCTTCAATGCCCTTCCTCAAGCGCAACAGTAGTGCGATCTATGAGCATCCAGTAATCGATAGCGCGATACAGAAAGCCAAGATCCGCCGTCGGCCAAACGATAACAATATTGCCGACGCCGGTGTGGCTGCCCTGATATCCAAGTTCGCACCCCCTGCAATATTAGTCAATGCAAACCATGAAGCAGTTCACCTCTATGGCGAAGTCAGCATTTTTCTGCATAACAAAGAAGGTGCTGCCAGCCTGCAGGTAAATCGCATTCTTCCGGACTCACTGACACCGATAGCCTCGGCGCTGCTTTACAAAGCTGGGCGCGACAAATCCACGCTGGTTTCCGATCTAGTTGAAGTGAAATTACACAATGGGCATCAGTGCCGCTTACGACTCTCGGTTCATCCAGTCGAAAGCGCTGGCGAAGAACGTTTGACACTACTTTGTTTTGAGGCCGTATCGACAAGTGATGCCGAAACAGTTGAGGCAATCAACGTTGATGCTGAAACAGTCGCTCGCATCAACATTCTCGAACGTGAACTCGGGGCCACACGCGATAGTCTGCAGGCGACGATTGAAGAACTGGAAACATCTAATGAGGAGTTACAAGCGACAAATGAAGAGTTGATGGCCTCAAATGAAGAACTCCAAAGCTCGAACGAGGAGTTGCAGTCGGTCAATGAAGAAATGAATACAGTAAACGCTGAATTTCAGGAAAAAATGTTAATCGTCAGTCGTATTAATGCGGATCTCGATAGCATGACCAAAGCGGTGGGGGTTGCCACAGTGTTTGTGGACGCGCAGATGATTATTACCCGCTTTAGCCCTGACGCTTGTGAAATTTTCAAACTAAGAGATTCGGATGTCGGTCGGCAACTGGATGATATTTCTCACGTCCTAAGTTATCCGGATCTGATGGACAACATGAAAGCGACACTCAAAAATGGGCACATGACCGAACGTCAAATTACTTCGCTGGATGAGAAGAAAACCTATCTAGTCAGGATGCTGCACTATCAGGTTCCATCAAGTTCAGTTTCTGGTGTCGTATCAACTTTTGTTGACGTAACGGCTTATCACGACGCAAAACGGTTGCAAGCGATTATTGATGCTTTGCCAGAGCATATTGCCGTCGTCGATGTGATTGGAAAGATCGTTATGATCAATGCCGCCTGGAAGCGTTTTGCCAAGGCGAACGGCGATAAGGATTTAAAACATTCGGGAATTGGAGCTAATTATCTCGAAGCCTGCCAGGCAGGTAATCATGAGGATGACCATATTGCCGTTGCCGCATCGGCGGGATTGCGTGGGGTACTTGAAGGAAGCTCACAAGTGTTTTCCCTCGAATACCCCTGTCACTCACCTACCGAAAAACGCTGGTTTGTCATGAATGCGGCACCAGTTCAGGGTAAGGAGTTTTGCGCTGTGATCAGTCACGTTAACGTGACTGCGCGCCATCAAGGAAAACCGACATGAGTAATCCTCAAGTTAACCTGGCCGAACTTCGCGAACGTGCGTTAAAAGCCATTGAGCAAAATCACACTGGCTTTGCCGATTTGCCGGGGGGTAATTCATCGTTCGATCAGCAGCATCTCGTCGAAGAATTACGTGTTTATCAGACTGAGTTGGAAATTCAGAATCAGCAACTCATTAGTGCGCAAAGTGAAATTTCCTTGGCGCTGGAAAAATATCGTTCTCTGTTTGCCTATTTACCCCTGCCGGCACTGATTGTGGATGCCCAAGGTTTTATTCTTGATGCCAATCTTCAGGCGACCGGATTTTTTGGTTTGAGTCAGAACGCAGCCTTACAGCGACGTTCGGCGACACAATTGTTTGAGTTTGAGAGTCGTGCTGCATTCCACGAACTGCTTCGTGATCGTACAAATGAGACTGCCCAGACCCTGCCATTGCTTGGGCTTCGGGTCGGTGGCGAAACCATCGTTTGCGATGTGCATGTAATACATCTCTTTGAAGAGGCTGTCCCGAACCCAAGAACGATTCTGCTGTTTGTTGACCAGAGTGCCAAAATGGCTCTGCGAGAGAGCGAACACAACCTGCGCAGCCTTGCCGACAGCACTACCGGTCTGATTTGGGCAGCAGATACTGAGAAACTTTATTATTACTTCAATAAGGGATGGTTGAAATTTACTGGCCGCACGCTTGATGAGGAGCAGGGTAATGGCTGGATGCAAGGTGTCCATGGTGATGATCTGGAACGCTGCATCGCGATTTATGAACTAAATTTCGATGTGCGCAAGGCATTTAGCATGGATTACCGTTTGCGACGTCATGATGGCGAATTTAGGTGGATTCGGGATAACGGTACACCGCGTTACAACACTGAAGGCCAGTTTGTTGGCTTTCTCGGTCATTGCCTGGATATCACCGACCGCGTAGAAGCGGAGCAATCGTTACGCAAACTATCCCAGGCGGTGGAGCAAAGCCCGGAGAGCATTCTAATAACAAATCGCAACGCCGAGATCGAATACGTCAATGCTGCTTTCGGGTTGAAGACCGGCTATTCCCGCGAGGAAGTGATCGGCAAGAATCCGCGTATCCTGCAATCGGGAAAGACGCCTGCCGAGACCTACACCGCCCTGTGGTCTTCGCTGGGAAAAGGACAGATATGGAAGGGCGAGCTGTATAACCGCAGAAAGGATGGCCGGGAATATATCGAATTCGCCAGCATTACTCCGCTGCGTCAGATGGACGGGGCAATCAGCCACTATGTGGCAGTCCAGGAGGACATCACCGAGAAGAAGCGCCTCAGCATTGAACTAGAGCAGCATCGGCATCACCTGGAAGTAATTGTGGAACAACGCACCAGAGAATTGGTCGCCGCACGAAACCAGGCCGAAGCTGCCAACATCGCCAAGAGCGCCTTCCTCGCCAACATGAGCCACGAGATCCGCACGCCGATGAACGGCATCATCGGCATGGTGTATCTGCTGCGCCGCAACGGCGTCACTATGGCACAGGCAGAAAAGCTAGACAAGATCGAAACCGCCGGCCAGCACCTGATGTCCGTCATCAACGACATCCTCGATATTTCCAAGATTGAAGCTGGCAAACTGGTGCTCGAGGAGACCCCGGTCCACATTGAAGCCCTTGTTAGTAACGTACGTTCAATGCTCTTCAACCTCTCCCTGGCCAAGGGGCTGGTGCTGGCGGTCGAGATTCAGCCGTTGCCGCCGCACCTGCTAGGCGACCCGATGCGCATCCAGCAGGCTCTGCTTAACTACGCCACCAATGCCGTCAAATTCACGGACACCGGTTCCATCACACTGCGCATTCGCTGCGAAGAGGAAACCCCCTCCAGCGCCCTGTTGCACTTCGCCGTGCAAGACAGTGGGAACGGCATCGATCCGGCCACCCAAGCCCGACTGTTCTCGACTTTTGAGCAGGGCGACAATTCGACCACGCGCAAATTCGGCGGCACCGGCTTGGGCCTGGTGATCACCCGTCGCTTGGCAGAATTGATGGGTGGCAATGCCGGTTTTGAGAGCATCACAGGGCAGGGCAGCACCTTCTGGTTCACAACACGGCTTCAAAAAGCCTCCGAACCAGCCAAGTCCAGCTTCAGCGTTTCCCGGAAAGGAAGCGCCGAAGAAGTGCTGAAGCGCGATTTTTCCCGGCGGCGCATCCTGCTCGTCGAAGATGAACCGGTCAATCGCGAAATCGCTCTGTTCATGCTCGAAGACATCGGTCTGCAAATCGACACTGCCGATGATGGAAACATGGCGGTAGAAATGGCGGCGCGTACCGATTACGCGCTGATCCTGATGGACATGCAATTGCCGACCATGGACGGGGTAAGCGCAACACACCTGATCCGTGCCTCGGAAGCGGGCCGGCAGGTGCCCATCGTGGCGATGACGGCGAACGCCTTTACCGAAGACCGAAAGCGCTGCATGGATGCCGGGATGAGCGACTTCATTTCAAAACCGTTTGAACCTGATGGCCTGTTTTCGATAATTCTAAAGTGGCTGCAGCGCGAGAGCCGGTAACTGGACGTTAATGAGCGACGGCAACGTGGCCCACGACAATCACATCTTCAAACGGTTTTTCATGATCGCCTGTTTGGTTGTCGGGCTGTGTGTCTCCGCCATTTTTCTGGCCTTGGCCATGCGCAGCAAGACGCTTCTATTCGATCAGATGGTCGCCCAAGCACGTGCCCATTTTCAGAGCATCGTAATCACCCGTAAATGGAGCGCGCAACACGGCGGTGTTTACGTCATCAAACGACCGGGAATGCAATCTAATCCCTACTTGGAAACCCCGGATATTGAGATTGCTGACGGTCGAGTGCTAACGCTCAAAAACCCGGCTTTGATGACCCGCGAAATATCTGAACTCGCTAACGAAAACAATATTTTCACCTTCCGCATCACCAGCCTGCACCCACTGAACCCCGACAATACCCCGGACTCCTTCGAAACAATCGCTCTGCGTGAGTTCGAGGCGGGGGTAAATGAATACGTGATTACCGAAAAAACGCCAAAAGGTGAACGCCTACGCTACATGGCCCCCCTGTTCGTGGAGCAATCCTGCCTCACCTGCCACGCACACCAGGGCTATAGCGTGGGCCAAGTGCGCGGAGGCATCAGCGTCAGTTTAAGCATTGAAGAAGTTAACAAGGCGCTACGCCAGAACAACCTTATCATTGCGGGGTTGAATCTGGTTACGGTCGGGCTGCTGCTTGCCACGCTCGGGTTTTTCTTCCGCCAGATGCGGAACCGTATTCATAAAACCCAGGAAATGCTGCTGCACATGGCTACAACGGACATGCTCACCAACGTCGCCAATCGCGCATCGCTGATGCATCGTTTCAAAGATGTCTTTTTCCGTCAGCGCAGGAATGCAACCAATCTGGGCTGTCTGATGATTGATGTCGACCATTTCAAGGCGGTCAATGACCGATACGGACACCCTCAAGGCGATACCGTGCTCAAGGAATTGGCGGCTATCATTTCTCCCTGCTTGCGTCCGTATGACACCTTCGGCCGGTACGGCGGCGAAGAATTTATGATGATCATTGACGGGGTCGACGCAGATATGTTAGCCACAATCGCAGAGCGCACCCGCGCTGAAGTTGAGGCGAAGCTCGGCAAGAACGCAGGGCTGGCCGAGGTTGTCACCATCAGTCTGGGAGGAACACTCGTTGAACCTAAAGACCAGGATATCGACGACATCATTCGCCGTGCTGACGAGGCGCTCTACAAGGCTAAACATCAGGGACGCAACCGTGTGGTGCTGCTTACCAACTACGCAGGATACGGTAAGCCACTCGTTCCCTAACTTTCATGCAGTAGCACGGCACCCCTGATGATGAAAGACACTGAGAGGGTACGTAGTCGCGCAAGGGCCGAGGTCGTGAAACGATTTGATGGCAACGACCGCGAAACCTAACTCGACCCGCCACCCTTCACTCGTACCCCGG
>JAIFNM010000199.1 GCA_020047725.1 Betaproteobacteria bacterium | reverse complement strand
CTCAACTATAGACCAGCCACCCGGTTCGCCGGGAAACGCGCCGCAAAACGACTGCCGATACCCGGCGTGCTCTTGATGTCGAGCTGCGCCTGATGGCGACTGAGTGAATGCTTGACAATAGCCAGTCCCAGACCGGTGCCGCCCGCATCACGGGACCGTCCGCGGTCAACGCGATAAAAGCGCTCGGTCAAACGGGGAATGTGCCTGGAATCGATACCAATACCCGTATCCTGCACGGCAAACTCCGCGCCCTGGGCATCGGCATGCCAACGGATACTCACTGTGCCTCCCGCCGGCGTATAGCGTACGGCGTTGGCCACCAGGTTGGTAAACGCGCTGACCAGTTCCGTTTCCGAGCCACGCAAGTCGACGTGCCCATCCGCTTCGATGACAATGCTGTGACGTCCAGCTGACAAGGATTCGGCATCGCGACGCAGTTTATCCATGACCTTGGCCATGTCGACAATGCTATCTTCCGGCGGCGGTGCTGACTCGATTGCCGACAACGTCAGCAGGTCCTGCACGATGGACTGCATGCGTGCCGATTGCTCGGACATCATGCCCAGATAACGCTGCTGTTCGTCACGTTCAACTTCAATTTCCAGCAGCGTCTCGAGGAAACCGGCCAGCACGGTGAGCGGCGTACGCAGTTCGTGCGAGACATTGGCAACGAAATCGCGACGCATTCGATCCAGGAGATCCGCCTGCGTCACGTCCTTGATCTGCATCAGCCGGCGATTATCGGCGTAGGGAATGACGAAGATGGACAGCACCCGGTCATCGTTGCGCTCGGAACGCATGTTCAGAGGTCGCGCGAAATCGGCGGCCTGTAAATAAGCCACAAACTCGGGCTGACGCACCAGATTGACGACCGGCTGGCCGCGATCGGTGCGCCCCAGAAGGCCCAACTGGCTCTCAGCCGTCGTATTGCAGAACAAGATGTGATTCTGCTGATCCAGTAACACCACACCATCGGTCAACGCCTGGACGGCAGCAATGAGCATGTCGTTACGATGGTCACGCTCTGCGATCTGTCCACGCAGATCCTTCTCATGCCGGTAAAGGCGGGCGAAGACGTCGTCCCAGGCCCCTTCGCTTTCCAGATCAGCGTCTACAACCGGAGCCCGCGACCAGCGTTCCAGACGCGCAAAACTCCGGAAGTGGGGAACCATTTGCAGGCACAGGCCGACGCAAAATAGTGCCCAGCCTGCCCAGGTCTCAAAAAAATACCCTACGGGCCACGCCATGCCCGCTGCCAGTAGAGCCAGCAGCGCCGCACGAAGCAGTTGTGGCGCCACCGGTCCCGCGCACCGTTTCGACCCGCTCGTGGTTGCCGGAAAGCTCAAGCGCGGAGCGCAGGCGGCGGATATGCACGTCGACCGTGCGCTCTTCAATGAAAATGTGGTCACCCCACACCTCATCAAGCAGTTGGGCCCGGGTATAGACACGCTCGGTGTGCGTCATGAAGAAGAACAGCAAACGGAATTCGGTCGGCCCCAGTTCAATCGGCTGGCCTGCAGCCAGCACGCGGTGGGTGGCCGGATTGAGCATCAATGTGCCAATCTCGACCGCTTCATCCGCCAGATGGGGCGCCCTGCGCCGCAACACGGCACGAACGCGCGCCACCAATTCTCGCGGCGAAAACGGTTTGGTGATGTAATCATCGGCACCGGCTTCCAGCCCCTGAACCTTGTCCTCTTCACGGACGCGCGCGGTCAGCATGATGATCGGCATCTCGCGCGTACGCTCATCGGCACGCAGCTTCTTCGCCAGGCCGACACCGGACTGGCCCGGCAGCATCCAGTCGAGCACCAGCAGATCCGGCAAGGCGCTGCGGATGGCGGTTTCCGCCTCTTCGGCGCTGCCCGTGCGTTCAACCATGAAACCGGCATGCTTGAGATTGATGGCAACCAGTTCCAGAATCGCTGGCTCGTCCTCAACGACAAGAATCGTGGTCGTCACGCCCGGCTCTCCTCATTGGCCTTCTTGTCCTTGCCCTGATGGCGAATGTCACGACCATCGACGATGAAGACCACGTGTTCGGCAATGTTCTTGGCGTGATCGCCGATCCGCTCAACGGCGCGCGCTATCGAGAGAATGTCGATCGAGGTGGTGATGGTGCGTTGATCTTCCATCATGTGCGTAACCAACTGGCGCACAATCGACTTGAACTCGGTGTCGACATCGACATCGGCCCGGATGACTGCTTCGGCCATCGCGGAATCCAGACGGGCAAAGGCATCCAGCGACTCCCGCACCATCCCGAGTGCGGCTTCGGCAATGTGGCGAACACCGGCACCATAATCTGAAGGTAGCTGTCCCGCCTCGCAGATGCGACGCACGCCTTTGGCAATCTTCTTGGCTTCATCACCGATCCGCTCAAGGTCGGTCACGATCTTGATGATGCCGAACACCAGCCGCAAATCGGATGCGGCGGGCTGACGCCGGGCAATCAGGTGGGCGCAATCATCGTCAATGGCCTTCTCGAGATCATTGACCGTGTGTTCCGCTTCAATGATGTTCTTTACGCGAGTCATATCGCCCGTTTTATAGGCTTCAATGGCCGCCATCACCTGCGTTTCGACCAGTCCGCCCATTTGCAGGACATTGCTGCGCAGGCGACCGAGATCTTCGTCGAACTGGCTTGAAAGATGTACGTTCTCGCTCATTTTGTCGTCCTTCTCAGCCCATGCGGCCGGTGATGTAGTCTTCGGTGCGCTTGTCTTTCGGCTTGATGAAAATCTCATCAGTCTTGCCGAACTCAATCATTTCACCCAGGAACATGTAGGCAGTGTAATCGGAGACGCGCGCCGCCTGCTGCATGTTGTGGGTCACGATCAGGATGGTGACGCGCTTCTTCAGATCATGAATGAGTTCCTCGATGGCGGCCGTGGCAATCGGGTCAAGCGCCGACGTCGGCTCATCGAACAGCAGCAGTTCCGGGTCAGTCGCCAGTGCACGGGCGATGCACAGACGCTGCTGCTGACCGCCGGACAGATTCGGTGCCTGCTCCGGCAGACGATCCTTCACTTCTTCCCAGATCGCGGCGTCCCTCAGGGCGCGCTCGACCTTGTCGTCAAGCACGCGGCGGTTATTCTCGCCGCGGACGCGCAGGCCATACGCCACGTTCTCAAAAATGGATTTTGGAAACGGGTTCGGCTTCTGGAAGACCATGCCGACCCGCATGCGCACTTCGATCGGATCGACGTCAGCGGCCAACAGGTTGGTGTTGCGGATTTCGCCTTCATAGCGGTTGCCAGGATAGAGATCGTGCATCCGGTTAAAGCTGCGCAGGTAGGTTGACTTTCCGCACCCGGACGGGCCGATCAAAGCCGTTACCTTCTTGTCGTAGACCGGCATGTTGATCTTCTTGAGTGCCTGCATCTGACCGTAAAAGAAATTGAGATTACGGGCTTCAGCCTTCAGTGTTGGTGTTTCTTGACTCTGCATGGAATGCTCCATTGGAATAGTGAGTACGGTTACCACTTGATGTTCTTGCGCATCTTGTAACGCAGGTAGATGGCGACCGCGTTCATCGACAGCACCATGGCCATCAGCACAAAGCCGGCGGCCGCAGCGTTAACTTCAAAGGCCGGATCGGGACGTGAGGTCCAGTTGAAAATCTGGATTGGCATCACGGTAAAGGGTGCCATCACCCAGTCAAACAGACCGGCAGCAGGTTCGCCGGCAAACGGTGCCGGAGGCAGGAAGGCGATGAAGGTCAGTGCGCCGATGGTAATGATCGGTGCCGTTTCCCCAATCGCCCGCGCCAGACCAATGATGACACCCGTCAGGATACCGGGCATGGCGTAGGGAACGATGTGATAACGGCAAGTTTGCCAACGGGTCGCACCCACGGCCATCGAACCCTCGCGGATCATCGCGGGGATGGCGCGAATCGCTTCGCGTGTCGACACGATGATGATCGGCAAGATGAGAAGCGCCAGCGTCAGACCCGCCGACAGAATGCTCTGCCCGAAGCCGAACTGGTAGACGAAGATGCCGAGGGCCAGCAGGCCATAAACGATGGACGGCACGGCCGCCAGGTTGGTGATGTTGATCTCGATGACGGTGGTGATCCAGTTACGCTTGGCGTATTCCTCAAGATACAAGCCCGCCGCCACGCCGAGCGGCACCGCCGCCAGCGCCGTGACAAACATGACCAGCAAGGAACCGACCCAGGCCGAAAGAATACCGGCCTGCGTGGCGCGCCGTGAGGCAAAGTTGAGGAAAAAATCGAGAGTAAAGCGCTCGGAGCCTTTGATCACCATGTCGGCAATCAGCGCCACAATAACCAGCAGGGCGAAGGACAAACAGAAAATGCCCAAGGCCTTGAACAGGTTGTCGCGCAGCTTTCCGCGCGCAATGACGGCACGGATTTCTTCGGTTGTCAGTGCTTTCATTAGTAGTTCTCCCGATACTTGGCACGTAGCCACTGGCCAAGAATATTGAAGACCAGGGTAATCAGCAGCAGGGTGAGGCCGGCCGCGAAAATGGTCTGGTAACCGATCGAGCCGTGCGGCAGATCACCAAGGGCGACCTGAACGATGTACGACGTAATTGTTGCCGCCGGTTCCATCGGGTTCCAGGTCAGGTTCGGCTGCATGCCTGCGGCGACAGCCAGAATCATCGTCTCGCCAACAGCGCGGGAAATGCCGAGGATGTAAGAAGCCGCGAGACCGGAAATGGCCGCCGGCACAACCACATGGATGGCCGTGTAAAGGCGCGTCGCACCCATGGCGTACGAGCCTTCACGCATGCTCATCGGCACCGCGCGCATGGCATCTTCCGACAGCGAAGAAATATACGGCACGATCATGATGCCCATCACCAGGCCGGCGGAAAGCAATGAGAAGCCCGGCAGGCCCGGCAAAACGACTTGAAGGATGGGCGTGACCACCAGCAGGGCGAAATAGCCAAAGACGATGGTCGGAATCCCCCCGAGCAACTCGAGAACCGGTTTGGCGACCTCGCGAACCCTTGAGTCGGCAAATTCGGAGAGGTAGATGGCAATCACCGTGCCCACCGGAATGGCGACAACCAGCGCCACAAAAGAAGACACCAGCGTGCCGGAAACCAGCACCATGATGCCAAAATGGGCATCATCGAACAGCGGTGTCCATTGAGTATCAGTCAGGAAATCGATGATGCTGATTGTCTCAAAAAATCGAACGGACTCTGAAAGGAGGACGTAAACGATGCCAAGGGTGGTCAGGACGGAAACAGCGGCAGCGGCGAGAAGAACGGCCTCGATCAGCCGTTCCTTCCAGTTGCGCATGGCGCTGAACGATAGTCGGTCGCTAACCTGATGAAGATCAGTGCTTGCTTTTAATGACATGGCAGTTGAATTCATTGAGGGAATTCCATTATAAAAAAGCCCGCTCCATTCAGGAGCCGGGCTTTCACGTGCAGGCGAAGTGAATCGCCAGGGCGGGCATTACATCTTTGCTTCGCGCTTCATTACTTCTTCAATGGTAATACCGATTTCGTTCTGGCCACCGAACACGGTACCGAGCTTCTTCTTGTTCATGTGCTCGATGTTGCCCGTGTAGGCAGAAGGCGGCAGGGGAACGTACTTGACTTCCTTGGTCAGCTTGGCGCCGTCCTTCATGTAGTACTCGATGAACTCCTTGACTTCGGGTTTCTCAAGCGACTTGGCCTTGACGTAGATGAAGATCGGGCGAGACAGCGGCTGATAAGTACCGTTCTCGACGTTGGCCGGCGACGGCTCGACGGCCTTGCCGGTCTTCGGGGAGACGATCGGCAGCGCCTTCAGTTTGCCGGTGTTCTCGGCGTAGTAGGCGTAGCCGAAGTAGCCAATGGCATTGACATCGCGCGAGACGCCCTGGACCAGCACGTTGTCGTCTTCGGAAGCGGTGTAGTCGCCGCGCGAGGACTTGGCCTTGCCAACCATGGCTTCGGTGAAGTACTCGAAGGTACCCGAGTCAGCACCGGCACCAAACAGCTTGACCGGGGCATCAGGCCAGGCCGGATTGACCTGGTTCCACTTCATGATCTTGCCCTGGGCAGCGGGTTCCCACAGGGTCTTCATTTCGGCAACGGTCGCTTCCTTGAGGAAGGTGTTCTTGGGGTTGATCACGACGGTGAGTGCATCGAAGGCGACCGGCATTTCAATGTATTCGACACCGGCGGCCTTGCAGTCGTCCATTTCCTTTTTAGTGATCGGACGCGAGGCGTCGGCGATATCGATTTCGTCACGGCAGAACTTCTTGAAACCACCACCGGTACCGGAAATGCCGACGGTAACCTTGATGGCGTTCTTCTTGGCTTTCTGGAACTCTTCGGCAACAGCCTCGGTAATTGGATAAACGGTTGAAGAACCGTCAACCTTGATGACTTGTGCCTGGGCCGCATGGCTGGCAAACAGGGCGATACCGGCAACAGCAAGGGCAGAGACAACTTTTGAATTCTTTATCATGGAGATTCCTTCACGTAGTTGATGTATACAACGGTGCAAAGAGTAGCCTCCGATTGTTACAGTCACATGACAATACGAAATAAATGGATGGTGCCGGCAAAGCCAAGGCAGTAGAACTGAAACCAGCTCAACCAGCGACATCAACGCGGGTGACTGACAAGCCCACTGAGTATCGGCAAAATCAGGAAACTCAGTTCAGGCGACGTCACTTAAAAAACAGGATGGATCGCCAAATCAGGCGCCTGTCGGCAACCGGCCCAAGTCGCTCTCTGGTGGAAAATCGGATGGAACTGACGTATCGCGGTGCAACCTTGCCCGGGAGGTTATTAGTGCAGCCGTGAGCCATCCGGATGGGGTGCCGACTGACAACCATGATCGGGAAGTAGCTGGAAACGATATCCGTACCTTCTGCCAATCCAGTTCTGCGAGGGATCTTTGGTGATGAAAAGGGGTTGAGAAGGCATTGCCATGGAAGCCAATATTTACGGCACTCTTCAAGCCTTCATTCTGAAGGCCGTTTATCCATGCGGCTTCCAGCGGTGCTGCTAAAAGAAGATCTTTGCGGTGAGTTCCAGCCGGCTGCTTGAAACCTTTTCGCCAAATTCAGTATTGGATTGTCCACCAAGGACGATGACCCTGGCGCGCAGTTCAATATTGTTGAAACCGGTGTAGCTGACTTCCGGGGTGACCTGCCAGCTGCCATCGTTGAGGTTGGTCATCGCGGCCAGCGAGGCAGCGCCGTACAGCCAGCCGAACGGTTCGCTGGCGCTGGCTTTCACGTACAGATAATCACGCCCCGGATTGGGCTTGCCGTAACCGGATTGCGCCACAGTGCGCGCCTTGTTTGCCAGCGTCGAGGACGCGTTCGGAGCCAGGGCGGTGTCGAGGAACTGGTAGTAGTCGCCGAGTTCGCTGGCGCTGTAGCCGTTGCCATTGCGGTAGTACTCGCCGATCCAAGTCACTTCGCCTTGAGTGAGGTAGCGCACGCCGAGCAGCCAGGAGGTGTAGTCGGTTGTCTGGCTGCTGACCACACCGCTGGCGCTTACCGTGTTGCGCGGCGCGTCGAGCGTACGCGACCACTCGCCATGGACTTCCAGCGCCGTGCTGATGTTGCGCGAGAAATCGACACCGTAACTCTGAGGCTTGGCCCCCTTGCCGCGCCACATGAAATCAATGTCGGTGTCCATCGCCAGCAGGTAGAGCTTGGCCGCAGGATTCAGGTGCCGGGTCTGGCCGAAATCGGCGTTCATGCTATCGTTGGTTGGCACGACCAAGCCGGTGAAGCCGATGGTACTGATGGGACCGCTCAGGCTTTTTGTCCACTCAGTACTGGCCATTTCGAAGCCTTCACGCGCGGCCGTCGGGTCGGACGAATCCTTTGCGCGTTCGACATAGCCAACGGTCGTCCACGCGTAGCCCTTGCCCCAGCGCTGCACACGCTTGCCCGCGTCAAAGCTTAGCCCGGGAGCGGCACTCCAGCGCACACCGCCTTCCATGATCTTGGGGTTGCTGGTCAGGTTGACCAGCGGATCGGTCGCGTAGCTGGCCTGCACGCGCAGATCGGCGACCAGCGGATCAAGGTTGAGTTTGGCGCTGGCGTCCAGCGTGCTGGTACTGCGCAGCAACCAGTCCCGGTCGGCCGCACCCGGATACGCGAGCGTGTAAGCAGGGGTATTGCTGCGAAGTTTCAGCCCTTCTTCCTTCTGCTCGACGTAGCCGGAGAACTCAACGATTTTCTTCTCGAATTCACTGGCGTCGAACTTGAATTCCTCAGCGCCGGCGTGGTTGAACAGTCCAGTCGCCAGCAACATCGCCGCCGCAAGCGTTGTGGCCGGGCTGTTCACTTGCGCAATTCCTCCATGCGCGCCATGAAGCCCTGGGTGAATACCTCGTCGGCAAAGTCCTTCTTCTTCAGCCCCGAATAGAGCATCACCGACTTGAAGTCCTTGTACAGCGGGCTGTCGGTCTCGATGGTCGCCGGACGCTTGATGCCGCCACCGAAGTCCTTGACGTCCTTGAAACGCAAGGTCTTCATCAGCATGCCGCTGGACGCGTAGGCCTCAATCTCGGTCGGCAGGAGGAGCTTCTTGTCGACCTTCATCTTCAGGTTGTCGTAGGCCACTTCACCCGTTTTGGCCTTGAGGTCGAGCAGGTAGAGATCGCCCTTTTCCTCAATCGCCTTCACGTCGTATTCCACCGCGTAGTCCAGCCGCATGATGTCGGCGTTGTTGAAGACGCCGCCGGTGATCGACTGCAGACTGGTGATGCGCATCGGTTTGCCGACGCTGGGGATGTACAGCCACATGTTGTCGCCCTGGCGCAGGGTGCTGCGCCCCTTGTCGCTGGTCGGCGAAAGGAACAGCGTGGCGACCTGATCCTTGCCTTTCTTCACCGAATAGATGACGAATTCCTTCTTCGTCCCGTCCGGCTCGATGTTGATCAGCTTGCGGTACGACTCGTAGGACTCGGGCTCCAGATTGCGGTCGACCTTCTTGAGGATTTCCACGCCGTCCAGCGCCGAGGCCAGCATCGGCAAGCAGAAAGCGGCGAAGGCCAGGAGTTTGGTGATTTTCATTTTTTTTCCTTGAAAATTAAAACAGAATTAACCACGACGACATGGCGAGAATCTACTTCCTTTGCGGGTTTTCGCCGTGCCCGCCGTGTCGCTGTGGTCAAAAATGCAGCATTTCAATCTCAAACGTGCCGCAAAGCCTGAATCGGATCCATCCGGGCGGCGCGCCAGGCGGGTTGCAGACTGGCCAGCCCGGAGACAATGATCGAGAGCCCGAGAACGCCCAGGACTTCCGAAACGGCCAGCGTCGGGTGCAGAACGATCTGCTCACGACCAAAGTTGAAGACCATCGGCCACACGTTCATGCCACCGACCACCGCATAACTGATGGCGATGCCAGCAACTGCGCCAAACAGTCCGAGCAACAAGCCTTCGCTGAGGAAAATGGCCATCAATTTTCCGGGCTGTGTACCAATCGCGGCCAGCGTACCAATTTCCCGAATGCGCTCATAAACCGCCATCAGCATCACGTTCATGACGCTCACCAGAACAATGGCAACCATCATGATGCGGATGAACAGAGTCATCATATCGATCATCGCCACAATGTTGGCAAACGGGGAAAGTTGCGACCACAGGTGCAATTCTGTCGCTGGTTTGTCTTCCTTGTTGCGAATCTCATCAAGCGGAACGCTCACACGCTTTTGAACGGCAGAAAGGTCGTCGATCGATTTCAGGCGCACGGCTATTTCCATGACTTCCTCGTTCTCCATGCGCAGCAGATCACGGGCGTCGGCGATATCGATGTAACCGTCCCGGCCGCCGGGACCCGTCACCGCCTGCAGCACGCCACCGACGGTGAAGTTCTTGCCGTTGACCGAACCCGATGAGTTGGTAACAACCAGCACAACGGTATCACCGACCTTGACTTTCATGCCCTTGGCGATCAGTTCGGGGATGAGCACCTTGCCGCGTTCGACCAGTGGGCCGTCCTTGTTGCCTTCGGTGATCCGCTCGCGCAAAGCAGGTACCGTAGCGTCTTCAGCCGCCGGATCAATACCGTTCAGACGGATGCTGGTGTTTTCCGCAAAGTTGCTAAACATGGCACCGAGTTTGACGCGTTTGGAGTAGGCCGCCACCTCCGGCTCCGCCTTGAGCGCGGTTTCGATTTTTGCGACAGCCTTCGGTTGCAGACTCATGTTGAGCGGCAGATTGTCGATCGACGCCGTATAGCCCTTGCGATGAACCTGGAAGTGGCCAAGCATGCTGTCGGTTATCGAGCCCACCATGGTTTGCTTGAACGAGCCGGCGGCGGCGACAAAAAGCAGTAGAGCAGCCACCCCCAGAGTAATAAGCAAGGCGGTAAGCATGGTTCGGCGGCGGTAGCGCATGAGATTGCGCGCCGCGAGATTGAACGTGGACATCATGCGACACCCCCTTCCGTTTGCAGGCGACCATCTTCAAGCACAAAGGTCAGTTCCGCCTCGTTCATGATTTTCGGGTCGTGGGTTGAAAAGATGAACGAGGTACCAAAATCATCACGCATCGTCTTCATCAGGTTGAGAATGCGGTAGGCTGTGTCGTGGTCGAGATTGGCCGTTGGCTCGTCAGCCAGCACCAGGCGGGGCTCGCCAACCAGCGCGCGCGCCACGGCAACACGCTGTTTCTGTCCGCCGGACATCTGGTCCGGCCGCTCCTGCTCGGTCATGCCGACGGCGTCGATCATCTTCATCACCCGTTCGCGCCGTTTCTCCGGAGACCAGCCGCGCACCATCAGCAGCGGGTATTCAATGTTTTCGTAGGCGCTGAGCACCGGAACGAGATTGAAATCCTGAAACACGAAACCCAGATGTTCGCCCCGGAAACGTGCAGCCTCGTTGCGAGAAAGTGTGCTCACATCCCTACCGTGAACCGTCAACGTACCGCTACTCGGATGATCGAGACAGCCGAGCAGGTTGAGCAGCGTCGACTTGCCGCTCCCCGATGGCCCGACAAAGGCGGCAAACGCGCCTTCGCCGATCGCGAAGCTGATGCCCTTGAGCGCCGGCACGTCCAAGTCGCCGACCCGGTAGTTCTTGGTGATGTTTGTGGCCTGTATCAATGCCATGGTGTGTCTCCTGGTTTGCTTAGCCGAACTTGATGAACATCTTCGAGTACGGACCCTTGACCTTGCTGATCGCCTCCTTGACCTTGGTGGCATCCTGTGAAAACAGCGCCGCCT
>JAIFNM010000149.1 GCA_020047725.1 Betaproteobacteria bacterium | reverse complement strand
GGCAAAGCAAGATCAAGAACATAGCTGAAGCGCGCCTCGAAGCTCAATAGCTCGCCGTCAATTGCAAAACGCCAGCAGTAGATCCCGTGCATGGCATAGACATCATCCTTGATCGACTGGACGTTCAACGTCTTCTCATGTAGCGCAATGCTCAGATCCTCTCGGCTAGCGAGCTTTTCGAAGTATTCACGAATGCTCTCTCTCTTACTCAAGAGCCGGTTGGAAAACGTGGGAATCAGGACGGCTTTGGTGTCGTAGAGGGCCAGCAACGCCTCGGCATCGCCGTCGTTGATCGCCTGCATCCATTCCTTGAGAATATGTTCTGGTTTTTTCATGGTTTTAAACTTACTTATAAGAAGGGGCACATTACAGACAAGCAAAGATCCGAAAGATTCGCAGCCGGCTGTTCTATCTCTTGCAGAACTTGAAGACAAAGCCCATGCAGCAGACAATGTTCCCTTGACAGAAAACTTGAGGACTCCCAGATGACCGGAAGCGCATGGGGTTGCCCGCACGAACTGAACGGCCTGTGCAGCAAGATCCAGAATCTGCCCTGCGACCCAGGCATGAAAGGCTGCGAATTGTACGGCCGCTATGCATTTTTCGATGGCAAGAAGAATGAACGCCTGATCCAAAAACAGGCACGTACCAAGACGGAAGAAATGGATAAAGATCCGAGCAAGCCGATCGAGTGATTTCGTCAAACGCGACGCAACTGTTAGCATCGAGAATTCAGTACCCGTATCCGGGAATAACTTATGCGACTTGGTGACCAGGACGAAAGCAACAATGTAGAAGACCGGCGCGGTGGCAATTCCGGCGGCGGTATCGGGCGCGGGAGCCTGGGTATCGGCACCATCGTAGTTGCCTTGGCCGCCAGCTATTTCTTTGGCATCGATCCCTCGGTCATTCTCGGTCTCGCCTCGAATTTCGAAAGCCCGGCGCCGACTCAGGTGGCTGCGCGCAAACCGCCTGCCGACGACGAGATGGCGCGCTTCGTCTCCAAGATACTTGGCAGCACGGAAACGACGTGGGAGCAGGTTTTCCGTGAAGGCGGCTCACGCTATCAAGAGCCGAAGCTGGTGCTCTTCACCGGCACAACGCCAACAGCCTGCGGTACCGGCCAGTCAGCAATGGGACCGTTCTACTGTCCGGGCGATCAGAAGGTCTATATCGACCTCTCCTTCTACCGAGACCTGAAGGAGCGCTTCCACGCGCCGGGTGAGTTCGCACAAGCCTACGTAATCGCCCATGAAGTCGGCCACCATGTGCAGAATCTGCTCGGCATTTCCGACAAGGTGCGTCAAGCACAACAAGGTGCCAGCAAGGCAAAGGTCAATTCACTGTCGGTGCGCCTTGAGTTGCAGGCCGATTGTTTTGCCGGCGTCTGGGGAAACCGCGCCGATGCCGCCAAGAAAATCATCGAACCCGGCGAAATTGCCCAGGCGCTGAATGCGGCTTCGGCCATCGGCGACGACCGCCTGCAGCAGCAGTCACAAGGGCACATCGTCCCGGAATCCTTTACCCACGGCACGTCCGAGCAACGCATGCGCTGGTTCAAGCGCGGCATGGACGCCGGTGATGTACGCCAGTGCGACACCTTCAAGGCAGCAACGCTGTAGCTCACCTGATGACTCGTTTTTGCTTTCGGCAGATTACTGCCGCCCTGTTATTCACACTGTTTGCGGCTGAAACTGCCAATGCCTTGCCGAAAGCGTCGAACGTTCCCGGTGGTGTAGCGTTGATACAGCTGGGCGCCATCTCACATAATGAAAGTGCGCCGCGTGCATGGCTCGGGGAACAGCAAGTCTTCGTCACCCGTGAGAACGGACAATGGATTGCAGTCGTCGGTCTGGCACTGGATCTGTCGCCTGGCTTGCACGAACTGCGCGTGAGCGCAGGCGACGAACAAAAAAACCTGCGCTTCGAGGTCGTCAACAAACGTTACCCGGAACAGCGAATCACGCTGAAGGATTCAAGCAAGGTCCAGCTCTCACCCGCCGATGAACAACGTGCGGTGCGGGAAATCGAAACGATCCAGAAGTTGAAGCGGCACTGGCGCGAGGTGAACGACAACGCGGACGACAGCAACAGCACCTTCATGCCCCCGGCTGACGGGCGGCTGGCCAGTCGCTTCGGTCTGCGCCGCTTCTTCAACGGTGAGCCGCGCGCCCCGCATTCCGGCCTCGACCTCGCCGTTGCACACGGCACGCCGATCAAGGCCAGCGCACACGGAAAAGTGCTGGCGACCGACGACTACTTCTTCAATGGAAAAACAGCATTCATCGATCACGGCAACGGCCTGATCAGCATGTACTGTCACCTCGACCGTATCGACGTACAGGCTGGCGATTCAGTCAACCAAGGGCAACCCATCGGGCGATCCGGGATGACCGGGCGCTCCAGTGGCCCGCACCTGCACTGGAGCGTTGTCCTCAATGGAGTGATGGTCGATCCGGAATTGTTTGTTACGGCAAACCGGAAGACGCGTTAAAACGTCTCGTCATCGCGCAGGAAGCGCCACTGTCCTAGCGGCAAGTCGCTCAGTTTGACATTGCCGATGCGCACTCGTTTGAGTCCGACCGCCTTGAGACCAACCAGCTCGCACATGCGGCGAATCTGCCGCTTGCGCCCCTCAACAAGAACAAAACGCAGCTGATCCTCGTTCAGCCACTCGACCTTGGCCGGCTTGAGCTGCCTGCCATCGAGGCTAAGGCCATGATTGAGCAAAGCCAGCCCTTTGGCATCCAGACGACCCTCAACGCGCACCAGGTATTCTTTATCAACGGTCGAGTTTTCGCCGATCAATTGACGCGCCACGCGTCCGTCCTGCGTCAGCACCAGCAGGCCGGTGGAATCAATGTCCAGACGCCCGGCAGGTGCCAGTCCCTTGAGGTGCGACGCGTGAAAACGTGGCGTATCCGGCGTGCAGTATTGATTCTCCGGCAAGATCAGGGTGACGGCGGGCGTGAAGCCCGGTTCCGGCTGCCCTGAAACATAGCCAACCGGTTTGTGCAACAGAATGGTTATCTGTTCCTGCTGCACCGCTCGTGCGCCCTTGTCCAGCTTGATTGTGACCGAAGGATCAGCGCGCGTACCCAGTTCCGTGACACGCTCGCCATCGACGAAAACCCAGCCACGCTCGATATAGCCGTCCGCCTCGCGCCGCGAACACAAACCGCGCTCGGCCATAAGTTTGGAGATGCGCACGCCCGTTTGCGGGGCCTTATTAGCCGCAGGCGCAGAAACGGGACGCACCGGGCTGTGGAGCTTCGGCACAACTGGCGCGCGCGAAGGCGTACCGCGAGGCTTTTGCTGTGCCGGCCTTACGTGCTGTGGCGGCGCAACATCCGCAACTTCAGCGGCTGGCTTGTATTTGACACCGGGCACACCACCGCGAATCGGGCGGCGACCGGTGCTGACTGGCGCTTCATTGCTTGTTGCCCGAGTTGGCAAACCCAGGGTTTTGCGAGGCGTATCGGCCATCGATCAGTTGATGTCGAGCAGTTCGACTTCAAACACCAGCGTGGCATTCGGCGGAATCACGCCGCCAGCGCCACGAGCACCGTAGCCGAGTTGCGGCGGAATAGTCAGTTTGCGCACGCCACCGATGCGCATGCCTTGCACACCCTCGTCCCAGCCGGCGATAACGTTGCGCTGACCGAGCGGGAATTCAAAAGGCTCGTCGCGATCCTTGCTTGAATCAAACTTCGTGCCGTTAGTCAGCCAACCGGTGTAGTGAACGCTGACAAACTTTCCCGTGGTAGCGGTTTCGCCCTCGCCAAGCTTGATTTCTTCGATCTGCAGACCAGATTCGGTGGTGGTGATAGACATCGCTCTTCCCTTTTTGCGTTTTAAAAACCGGAGTGTAGACCAGCCAGGCCATTGCGGCCAGTTCAACGGCAAAAGCACATGCGCTAACCCTTGCTGGCGCTTTCAGCTAAACTGCCTGCACTAGAATCGCCGGGGGAACCGTAATGGATATTCGTTCGATCATCGCACCCGTAATTTCGGACAGAGACGCGCTGGAAGAATTCATTGAGTCGCTGAGCGACCACGCTCCAAACATCGAACGAGACATCGCCCGCCTGAAAAAAACGCCGGAAGACCGCGAAGTCATCAGCAGCCTTTTCCGCTCGATTCACAATATCAAGGGTGACGCGGCGCTGTGCAAGATCGATCTTGCGGTAGCCATTGTTCATCCCATCGAGACGGTACTCGCGCGCTTTCGCAACGATGAAATCACGTTCAGCGACATCGTTGCCGAGGCAGTCCTGCTGGCTTTCGACCGGCTTGAACTGGCGTCCGAAGGGCTGCTCTCCAGAAAATCGCTCGATGGTCTGCGCTTGCTGGCCCTGGTTCAAGGACTTGAAAAACTGGCACAGGCCGGAACCACGGAGATGGACGATTGTGCCGGCGATCTGATTGCGGCCGTTACCGGATTCCGTCCTGCGGCCGAGGCCTCAAATCTGATACGCGGACGTGCTTCGTCCGTTTCCAGCAAGTCGACATCGCAGGCGGCCGAAGACCTGCGTTTCTTCCGCTCCCTGGCCAATCAGCTTGAGGCCCGCTCTCCACTATTCAAGGGACGAACGATGCGGTTGCTGCGACTGTCCATGGAAACGAACGAAATGATGGACAAGCCGGTTGATCCGAGGCAACTGGAAGCGGCCGTCTATATGCACGACATAGGGATGATGTTCCTGGCCGAATCGGTCTGGCTGAAGGTCGAACACATGACACCGGAAGAGAAACTGATTCTGCGCTCCCACCCAGATTACGCGGCAGGGATTCTCTCGCGCATGGAGGGCTGGAGCGAAGCAACTCAGATGGTGGCGCAACACCACGAAATGCCTGATGGCGAAGGTTACCCGATCGGTATCGAGGCGGATGACATCTGCGACGGCGCAAAAATCCTGGCGATTGTCGATGCCTTTGAGGCCGTCATGTTGAAGCACATCAATCGCGGGCGAAACCGTTCCGTGTTACGCGCTATCGCTGAGATCAACGCCTGCGATAATCAGTTTTCACCGAAATGGATTGAGCCGTTCAACCGCGTCATCCGCAACACCGTCGAGGCCCGATGAGCGAGCAGCCAGCTGATTTCAAGCGTCGTTTCGGCGGAGTCCAGAGGCTTTACGGTACCGCCACCCTGGAGCGCTTCCAGTCCGCGCATGTCTGCGTCGTCGGTATCGGGGGTGTCGGCTCGTGGGCGGCTGAAGCCCTGGCGCGTTCGGCCATTGGGCAGATCACCCTGATCGATCTCGATATGGTCGCCGAATCGAACGTCAATCGCCAGATCCATGCACTTGGTGACAGCTTCGGCAAAGCCAAGACCGATGCCATGGCCGAGCGTATCCTGGCGATCAATCCGGCATGCCGGATCAACTGCGTTGAGGACTTCGTAACGCCGACCAACCTGGATCAGATGCTCGACATGGGTTTCGATTATGTGATCGACGCTATTGATCAGGTGCGCACCAAGGCCGCCATGATCGCCTGGTGCAAGGCACACAACACCTCCGTGATCACGGCGGGCGGTGCGGGTGGTCAGATCGACCCAACGCGCATTGAAATCATTGACCTGGCGCACACCATCCAAGACCCCTTGCTTTCCAAGGTTCGCGCTCTGTTGCGCAAGGAGTACGGATTTACGCGCGATCAGAAGAAAAAATTCGGAGTCCCTGCAGTTTTTTCCAGCGAACCGCTGCGCTATCCAGACAATGGCGCCAGTTGCGACGAAGCGCCCACACTTACCGGCCTGAACTGCGCGGGCTACGGTTCATCGGTCTGTGTAACGGCTCCCTTCGGACTGTTCGCAGCAAGCGAAGTACTGCGGCAGCTTGCTGCTGGCAAACAAGCCGATCAGGAAAAATCACTTGATGCTGTCAAGCCAGACGCCAAGCCCCTGAGCGTTTAACGTCAGATCGTTGTCGTGAATTGCCAGGATTTCCTCTTGAGGCAATCTGCAACCGAAACTCGCCGTTTCCTCAAGCAGTAATAGAGCAAGCCCTTGACGGATTTTTTCGTTCCGTTCCGAACCTGAGTTCTTCTCGCCCAGTGCGATGTTTGCGTGCGCATCGACGAGTCTGCGCAGTTCGGTAGCCTGTCGCGGCACATCCAGCAAGCGGCTGTAATGGGTTAAGTACATGGCCTGAGGTCGATAGCTCATGAGCAGGTCAATCGACACATGCATCGCCTCCGGGTCGAACTGAACAGGCGTCGTCGTCGGGAAGACAAACTGACGACCGTCAGTATCGAGCTCCCGGTACGAAACACCGAAAATATCCCCGGTGAAAATGTGCCCGGTTTTCCGGTCGACGATCCCGATGTGATGCTTGGCATGCCCAGGCGTATCAAGGCAAAGAAGCTGCCGCCCGGCCAGATCAATGCACAATTCGTGCGTGGCTTCGACAATCCGGTTCACATCAATTGGCAACACTTCCCCGTACAACCTGGAGGTTGCTTCAGCGCCATAGACTCCAACTGTTCCCTCGATCAATCGGGAAGGATCTGCCATATGCCTCGCACCGCGCGGATGAACGACAAGACGAGCATTCGGGAATTGTTGCATCATCAAGCCAGCGCCACCCGCATGATCAAGGTGGATGTGCGTCAGGATCACGTAATCAACGTTCTGGCGTGGAATATCCAGTTCATCAAGTGCCAGCAACACGATTGGCACAGAATCATTGCAGCCCGTATCGACAAGGGCTGCCCGACCGTTTTCCACAATCAGGTGAATTGCCGCCAGTTTCGGCCGCACATAGTCCGCATCAATAGCAAAAATGCCATGATCGTAACGAGTAATCTTGCTCATAAAAATATCGGGGCTTGAAATTTTGTTTATGTCTTTTTAGATTCTGGATGTCTCTATCCGTGAACTAAAACTTTTTCACAATTTAGCAATTTTTAGCGCAACTACCAACTGACGGTACGCCTTATCCGCATTATTTTTGAAGTAGTGCTGGTGATAATCCTCGGCCGCGAAGAAGGGGGCATCAGACCGCAGTTCGGTAACAAACGGAGCACGCAGCTCAGACCCACTATTCGGGGAAAAGCTCCCGATACAATGCGTGACTTGCAAAGGCCAGAACGGGGAAGGTCAATAAAAACAGCGGAAAAATAAAGATACTGGCAATTATCGCCATCGAAAGAGTCATTGCCCAAAAGTGCAGGGGATGAAATTGGCAATCACCGCCGCTAGGCTCAGATGTACCGCCCGAACGAGACCTGCCCGACGGCAATAAAGCACCGGCACAGAGAAAGCCGAAACCTTAAAGATCAGGAATGCCAGAACAGCTCCAAGCAGGGGACTCCAAGACAGGAAAGAAATAACATTTTCCGCTGGAACAACAAGCATTTGCGATGGTACGGGCAAGCCCCCAACGATAAACCCGTAGAGTATCGCCACATCAGTGACCCAGATGATGAACAACAGATTGCAGACAAAGGCGATGGAAAGCATTTCGCGTGAGTTGCGTGAATATCCGCTGCCACTAGAGTTAAGGTCAAATCTGGTGTACGGGATGCTTTTAGCATTGATTGATCAGGCAGCGAGCTTCTGTTGTTTGGTTTCATCACCGGTTGCTG
>JAIFNM010000271.1 GCA_020047725.1 Betaproteobacteria bacterium | reverse complement strand
TGACGCTCTCTTCTTTCGGGAAAAGCTCCTTGACCTCGCGGCCAACCATCATCGAGATCAGATCATTGCGCGCCACCGACGCGGCGGCGGCCTCACCGGTGTTTATTCCGTCGCGCAGGACGGTAATGCCATCGCAAATCTCAAAAATCTCGTCAAGCTTGTGCGAGATATAAATGACCGTTACGCCCTCGGCCGAAAGCTCGCGGATAATCCGGAACAGGTTCGACGTCTCGACGTCGCTCAAGGCCGACGTCGGTTCATCCATGACGATTATTTGTGCGTTGAACGACACGGCCTTGGCGATTTCAATTAACTGGGTATTTGCGACGCTCAAGTTGCAGGGGAAATCGTCGGGCGAAATATTTGCTCGCAAGCGGCCCAGGTAACTCGCCGCTTTGCTTCGCATCAGGCCTTTGTCGATCAGACCAAACAGCGGAATGCGCGGCTCTCGACCGAGAAAGATATTGTCTGCCACGCTTAAGTGTCCAACCGTGTTGAGTTCCTGGAAGATCATCGAAACCCCGTGATCGCGCGCTTCTCCGGTGCTGTGAAAATCGACAGCGGAACCATTGATGCGCATCACACCGGCGTCAGGCCTTGTCAGCCCCATCAGAATTTTCATGAGCGTCGATTTTCCCGCGCCATTCTCGCCCAGCAAAGCGTGCACCGACCCACGCGGGACACGGAGATCGACGCCCTTCAAGGCATGCACGCCGCCGTAGCGCTTCTCGATGCCAAGCATTTCAACGGCCAATTCTGCCGACATACCGACCCCTATCAGAAACAAAAAGTGCGAACCACCAAGTCACCAAGTTCACCAAGATGGCACCAAGCTAAAATCGTGTTCTCTTGGTGAGCTTTGTGCTCGTTGTGCCTTGGTGGTAAAGCATTTTTCCTTGCTTTTCAATATGCCGGCCTACTGGCCTTGTGCTTCCTAGAAATACTTCTTCACGAGCGCATCACGATCGGCTGCACGTTTTTGAAATTTTGCAATGTTTCCCTTTTCGACAACTTCAAACGGAACCAGTGCATTGCTGACTTTTTCACCTTTGGCCGCCTTGATAGCAATCTTGACCGCATTATTTCCCTGAGCGATGCCATCCTGCCACAGGGTGCTGTCGATGACCCCGTCACCAATACTCTTCATGACATCGGGGATGGCGTCCATGCCGGAGACAAGAATTTTCCCGCGCTGCTTCGCCGCATCGATGGCATTCTGAGCGCCGACGGCCATCGAGTCGCTATTTGTCGCAACTGCAGCAATTGGCTTTCCGGTCTGGAGCCAGTTTTCCATGATCGACTGTGCCTTGTCGGTCTGCCACTCTGCCGACTGTTCATAAAGGAGCTTCATTTCAGGGTACTTTTTCAGCACATTCATATAGCCGACACGGCGGCTGACCTGCGCATCGTGGCCCATCGCACCGTGCAGGAAGACGACATTGCCCTTGAAGCCGATCGACTTGGCAAGTCGCTCCATTTGAAGCTGCCCCGCTTCGACGTCATCGGAGCCCGAAAATGCCGTCGCAATTTTCTGGTTTTGCGTTTGGGTATTTACGGAGATAATCGGAATATTGGCCTTGACCGCTGCATCGATCGCGGCGGCAGATCCAGCCCGATCAACGGGGTTGATGATGATTGCCCCGACTTTTTGGGCGACAAAATTGTCCACCTGCCCGAGTTGCTTGTCGGCGCGGTCATCGGCGTAGACAATAACGAGTTCAACGTCCTTCTGCTCTTTTGCCGCCTCGTTCATGCCGGAAACGACATATTGCATGAACGTGCTCTTGTTGCCCTGGATCGTTGCGCCAATCGTAATCTTGCCCTCTGCGTAGGCAAACGAAGCCGCACACAGTGAACAACCGAGTACCAACAACATCTTTTTGACCATCATTGCACTATCCTCCGTAATTAAAACGTTAAGCTACATGCACCCCCACTAAACGCCGAACTACTCCTGCGAGCGTCCAGCTCTAAGCTCCTGTATCGACAAACTCCGAAAGCCTGATTTCCTTCTTCTGGCGAGCCGATGCCTGAATCGCCAGATCGATACGTAATATTTCACGGCCTTCCTCGGCTGAAAGGGCCGGTGCGGCTCGTCCCAGAATCGCGTCGATGAAATTGCCAGCGGCGCCCTTGAATCCGGCGGCCCAATCGGAATCGATGTCGTAGTCCGTCCACGAGCCAGCATTGAAAAGGCGTACTGCGGGGCCACCAACAATCTTGCCGGTACAGCGATTGACCATGATAATGCCGCGACTTCCTGTCACCTCGAACCACTCGTCATTTGCGTAGTAGTCCGAAGGGATGGTCAACTCGGTGCAGTGCGAGTAGTCGCAGACGCCGTATTTTGGCGCTCCCTTGTATTTCCACATGATGATCGCCGGGCAGTCGATGACGCCATCGACCGAATCAATCCAGCTCGACACGCATTCCAATTCGCCCATCAAATAGCGCGCGACCGACCACATGTGATGGCCATGGTCAAAGGTCTGCATGCCGAATCCCTGTTTGTGCTCGCTGCTGCGCCAGGCCCAGGCCGATTCCGGAACCGCCCAGCCGCCGGACCCCGAAATGAATTTGATGCGCATACTGGTCGGCTCGCCGATCAGGCCTTCGTCGATCAGGCGCCTGGCCAGCATCAATGGCGGATAGAAAATGTAGTTCTCGAAAACTCTGAATACCTTCGAACTTTTCGCCGCCGCTGCCACCATTCGGTCCGCACTCTCCAGGCTTATAGTCATTGGCTTCTGGACGCTGACATGCTTACCCGCAGCAAGTGCCGCGATCGCCATTTCTTCGTGGAAGCGCTGCGGAGTCACAATATCGACTGCATCGACGTTTGGATCGGCAAGGAGTTGGCGGTAATCGCCGTATGCCTTTTCGGCAGCCCATTCACTCGCCTTTTGACTTGCTCTTGAAAGGTCAGCATCGCAAACGGCCACGATGGTCGCGTCGGAATTCGCTAGGTACCCCTGAGCATGCAAATCTGAAATACGACCACAACCAATAATGCCCACCCGTATTTTGCTCATTTTTTTGGCGCTCCCGTTATCTTCCAAAAATCTACATTAACGTTAATGTGTTTCTAGCTTAGATAAGAAAATTTTCGCTGTCAACATAAATATTCTTTGTTCTCGAGGGGGTGAAAAATCTCTTTTCGGAGGAGATTTACTCGCGCTCCGTGACAGTCCTGATGCCTTAATTTTCTATTTTTTGTCAGCTCGCATGCATTCAGGCCAGAAGCGAAATTGCGTGTTCTGAACATCTATAAACGCATATGGCATCGCTTGTTCATTGCGTCTATTGGGTTTGTTTGCTTTACGTCATGCATTGGGCGCTCGCCAATAATCAGGAAGCTTGTACGCGATTGGCATCCGCGCCAATGCGCGATTTCGCATCAAAGATGCCTTTACTCCTCGGCCATCTGGTAATTGCCTTGGTGCCAAGGACTGTCGATGACGGTACTTCTTTGTAGTCGATTCGGGTCGGCTCTGTTATGGGCGGATGTGTCAAGCAGCGATCATTGACGAGCGGTCGCTTGATTTTCTCACCAGAATCCTTTGTCGAGACGCTTTGATTGGCGGCAGAGCTCAGAGCCAAATAACAACCATAACCAATAAGCATGGCCATCTTCAACATCGGTTGCTGGAGATTGAATATCCATGCGGATCTCCGGAATGCCTATCCGCAGATCGCCATTCCATGTGCCTTTTAGAGCATCCTGAAAGCCTTATACCGGCACATTCATCCCGACCTTCAGTCGATTCAGCACGACCGAAGTTTGATAGGGAATGTTCTCCGTCTCCGTGAAAAAGAGCCGCTGCGAGAGCGTCTCGTATTCTTCCATCGACGCAACGGTAATCACCAGAAGGTAATCCGCCTCACCGGTAATGCAGTAAAACTGCTGAACCGCCGTTTCGGCCTGAACGCGCTGGCGGAACTCGTTCTCCAGGTGCGAGCGCTCGGTCCTCAGGTGCACCTCGGTCAGGATGGTCAGCGAGCGGCCAACCAGCGACGGCTCGACCAGCGCGACATTGGCGCGGATCACGCCGGTTTCTTCCAGTCGACGGATGCGCCGCTGGACGGCTGGCGTCGACAGGCCGATTGTTTCGCCGATAACCCGCTGCGGCGTGGTGTTGTCCTTTTGCAGGATGTTCAGAATTGCAAGGTCAAAACGGTCGAGGTCGGCAGGCATGGGTGAGCATTCGAGAAAAAGTTGCAAAGCGATTGTCAAATTCGAGCAATTCAGTCAGCTTGCTCGCAATATATTATCACCATGAATTCTTCCCTCTTTAATCGATTCCTCCCCATGCTCGCTGTTCTGGGCGCGATCGTGGCGCTTGGCGTCGGAAGTTCCGCCGCGAAACAATTGTTCCCCGTTGTAGGAGCGCAGGGGACGACGGCACTCCGGGTAGGGCTTTCCGCATTGGTACTGGTGTTGCTGTGGCGGCCGTGGCGCTGGCCGCTGACTCGCGCCGACGCTGCCGCTGTAGTGCCTTACGGCCTCACCCTCGGCGGCATGAACCTGCTGTTCTATTTGTCCATCCGCACCATTCCCCTGGGCCTGGCGACAGCCATCGAGTTTCTCGGACCCATGGCTGTGGCCGTGCTGACCTCGCGACGCGCCGTGGATTTTCTCTGGGTGGCTGTCGCTGCAGTGGGCTTGGGCTTGCTGCTGCCGTTCGGACACGACGTTCGCAGTCTCGATCCTGTGGGTGTTCTGTATGCCATTGGTGCGGCTACCTGCTGGGGACTCTACATTTTCTTTGGCAAGCGAACCGGCCATCTTCATGCGGGGCACTCGGTCACCCTCGGCCTCGTTGTCGCGTCAATTCTCGTGCTTCCGTTCGGCATTGCACACGCCGGCGCTGCCTTGCTCGACTCCAAAGTCCTGCTGTTCGGCCTCGGCGTGGCGGTGGTTTCCAGCGCCATTCCGGTCAGCCTGGAGATGGTCGCCCTAAAGCGGCTGTCACACGAAACCTATAGCATCATGGTCAGCATGGAGCCTGGCGTACTGGCACTGATTGCCATTCCGATGCTGGATGAGCATCTGAGCATCATTCAGTGGTTTGCTATCGCGTGCACCATGCTGGCGTCTGTCGGTAGCACGCTGACGGCGCGCAGGGATCATGGGTTGCCGGAAGCGTTGCCTGGATAGGGCGCTGTTGGAGTGAATCGGGCCAAGGTATTCCAGCTTGAGAAATAAAAAGCGCATCTGCTCCCTTTTTATCCAGATGGCAGAGATACTTACGGGCCGTGCGGTTGAATTTTCCTATCCTTCGAGCTGCCCAGCGGCCAGCGCTTTGCCAGCTTCATGCGGATGCGTGTGGCAAAGTCAGGCTGGTCATTGGAGATTGCAATGCGAAAAATTTTGTATTCGATAGTTGGGCTTTTGATTGCACTGTTTTTGGGCATGATTTACGTCAAGTTCTCGGCGCCATCGGCTGAACTGGCCACAGCGGCTGCGCCGGTTCAAACTTCGTCGGGGCGACCTGACTGGGGGCTTCTACTGGGGTTCGTGGCCTTTTGCTGGGTGAGTGTTTTTGTACCGATGCCCCGCTGGTTGTCTTTTATTTTGGGGATGGGCGTCGTTTTTGTCGGGTTGGCATTTATGGCTGTCTCAGGCTTTGTTGTGGCCATGCAGTACCCCAACAACACGCTGGCCGACAAGGACTATTTGATTTTTTTGTGCAGCATTGCCGCTGTTAGCTCGCGTGTTTTTTCCGTGCTGAGGTATGTGAGCCGCCAAGGCGACAATATTGTTCTTTGACGCGGCAGTGCTAGCGCTGGCTGATGTAGCTTTGCGCGCCGCAAGTTTTTACGCTTGGGTGCGCAACAAATGAAAAGAGCAGTGAAAAGGGGTCAGCAGTGAAAAGGGGTCTGACCCCTTATCACCTTGACCCCTTATCACCTTTGCTGGTGCCGAAAGAACATTTGGCTTCCGATCTTTGCTCGAATCGGAGGTTCGATAGCGCGACCCATCTGGTGGTAGTGCGCCTCCAGTTTTGCTAACGTCGATGCGAGGTAATCAGCGAGCGGCATATGATGCCCAACGTGGAGGTGACCGGCGCTGCGCGGACTTATCGCGCAGCGTCCAGCGACCGAAGGGAGCGAGGTCGACCGTCAGGTTAGCCATTTTTTGGCGAAATACCTTCAACCACTTCAACGCCCAGCATGTTTCGCAGGGGAATAAGTGACTGAGGGAGCGTTGATTCCAAGACGAGTAATGCTCGTGCGTTTTGTGGCCGCGACTCGGTGAGCAATACCGCTTCCATAACAGCGCGGTACTTAACGCATTGGAATAGCCCTCTGACAATATCGCCTTCTGCCGATTTGGAAGACTTGACCTCTGCAGCTACCCAGACTTTCTTGCCGTTAAATGAGACGTCTAGGCTGTCTCCGGACGGCAGCGGAAATTCGGTGGTGCCAATTGGGGTGTTCCCGCCGAGCCCGATGGCTTTGGGATTCTGAGCGACATACGCCTTGAGAGCCTTGTGATCTTCGCTCTCGCCGCCTCCGAAGCCACCGGTAGCTTTGCTTACGACAGACGAGAAATCAGACGTTGTCGGTTCAAGTTCGAGAGCCTTGAGAACTTCCTGCCATCGGGGGTACGAGAACACATCCTGAAGTTCTGCTTCAACGATTGCTCTCTTTTGTCGAAGCGGAAGCGTTGCAAAATCTTCTTTCTTCACGAGGAACCAACCGATGCCTTCTCCAGGCAGGCCGGTGCTCATGTTGACGACAAGGCATTGAATCGGTGGCACCTTCGATTTCCATACTTTGGAAAGTCGCTCCAGCGACTGCCCGATGCTCCCAAGCACGTAGTTGAGGTTGCGCGGATTAGGCATTCCCAACTCTTCAGCAAGATCAGAATAAAAAACTGGGGCACCGGCCTCAGCTTGGCGGACAAGTAGCGGGAGAGCTGCGCGAGCTCTCACTTGATACGCCTTGTCTCCCGATATTGGTTCAGAAACCGTGGCAGTGCTCATAATGGCCTCGAAATGGCTAACGTTAAGTGTGGCGCATATTTGACGAGAAGTTTTGCGTCAAATAGGCTGTATATAAAAAAGTGGTGTATGCCAAACTGAATTCAATCATCGGGCTACTTGAAATTAGTGGAGCCTAAAATGCCTGCAAATCCGTCATCAGCCAATTCGGTTTCGTCACCCCGGCTTCCGGAGAAGGTCCGGGCATGCACTCGCTTCAAGCACCACAACGCCCGCACTGAGCAGGCCTACGTGGATTGAATTAAACGATTTAATCGGCATTATGGCAAGCAGCATTTTGGTGGGACTGGCAGAGGGCGAGCCGGTGGCAAGCTAGGAAATTTCGGCTTCTTCGCGGCATCAAGTCGGGAAGCCAATGAATACGCGGCGAATGGGCATGCTATTCCGAAGAACGCCTATTCATGAGCCCCCCAGAGCATCGAACTTAAAAATTCAACCAGAAAATTACGGCTCATTCAGCAGGGGGAATGCTGTGAACGAACCGGATTCCCTGGTTACGATAACTTGGGGTTTGTCAGCGTCGGCTGGCTTCAGGCAGTACCGACAATGGCAATCCCATGATCGGCAAAACCGATGCCGACGCGGCTGCCCAGCGGGT
>JAIFNM010000058.1 GCA_020047725.1 Betaproteobacteria bacterium | reverse complement strand
CCGAACCCTCAGCAGATGCAGTCAACCGATTGAAAACATTGAAAATCAAGCCGCCAAAACCGATCCTGAATCTGGATTGAGCACCTTTCTCGCCTAGATACACACCCCTTTTGGCTGATTCGCCGTAGGCCTTGCGCCATGCGGCTTCCCGTGGGGCGTGTTACTGAGTGGTGTCAAAGTCGGGCACACCGCCAACTAAGTTTTTAAGGTTGAATGCTCCAAAGTAGTCGTTGCTGACCTCACATTCCCGGCCAATGGCCGTCGGTGGCACATCTACTCCGCAGCAAACGTTGATTGTAGGTTGCGAACCAGAACCGGACGTACGATCCGAGGGTATGGGTTAATTGACTTCGAGGTCTGTTGTACAAGAAAAGTCAGCAAGCCTGACCACCAACCCTTCTGCGAGGTTGTTGAGAAGTTGTCATCGAGGCAATGCGAGATCAGTTGCAGCGGTTTCTTTGAAAGTCTTGGTGCAACGACGAAACATCACATTGCGGGGCATTTTTGATCTGCTTCAATTCTCCTTCCGATACGGAAGACCCAATCTGGCCGGAACGTTGAAAGACTTGCGAGAGATCGTCAAAACGATAGTCAGAATGTAGGGCGCGGCGATAAAAAACTCGTTAGGGAACAACATGGAACCCGAAGATTGCATGTAGATAGCGATCGCTTCAGCCAGCCCGAAAACAATGGTTCCCGCCAAAGCGCCAAGTGGATTCCAGTTGCCAAGAAAGCAGATGGCGAACGCGATCCAGCCGCGTCCTCCAATGATGTTAGCGGTGAACATACCGAGGTAGCCGATCGAGTAGAAAGCACCGGCGATGCCGCCCATGGCACCGGCGAGCAGCACCGTGGAAAAACGAATCCGCTCGACACTAATGCCCGCCACATCGACCGCCTCAGGATTCTCTCCGGCTGAACGAATGGCCAGCCCAAGCGAGGTTCGGTAGAGGACAAACCACGACAGCGGAACAATGCAGTAAATCATGTAGGTCAAAATGTTTTGCGTGAAGAAAATGGGGCCGAGGACCGGGATCTGCGACAGGAGTGGCAGCGGGATCGCTTTCAGGGGCTCCACTGTCAGGGGAAGGATGGGGGCGCCGAAAAAAACGCGCATGAAATAGGAACTGAGGCCAGCCACCAGAATACTGATGGCAGTGCCCGTCACCACCTGGTGTTGCTTCAGGTAAACCGTGATCCAGCCGTAAAATGCCGCGACGGCCATACCCGTCAAAATGGCCACAGAAAGACCAAAGTAGAGGTTGCCGCTCAGATAGGCACCGACAAAACCACCTAGGGCACCCATAAGGAAGATGCCCTCGATGGCTGTGATCATGACGCCGGCACGCTCAGCGAATACCTCGGCGATGGCACCGAAAAGCAAAGGCGTACTCATGAGGACGGTCACTGCAAGCAGATCAATCATACGGCCATGCTCCTCTGCAGTGCCAGCTTTGCGCGCCGGATTTCCACGCTATTCCGGACGAAGTGGGAGAGGATAACGAAGACCATGACGAAGCCTTCCATGATCTCGATGATACTGGCGGGAATGCCTGACATCTGCCCCATCACGGTGCCCCCTACCTTCAAGGCGCCGAACAGAATCGCGGCAAAGATGATGCCGATAGGATTCGCGTTGGCCAGGATAGCAATGCCGATGCCCTCGGCGCCGAGGGTTGGATTGAAACCCTGCACGAGCATGTGCTGTACGCCATTTGTTTCGGTCACTCCCGCCAGACCAGCGAGCGTGCCGGCCAGAAAAAAGGTGCTGATGTAGATGCGCCCAGACTCGACGCCTGCCAGGCGAGCTGCATGAGGATTCAGGCCGACCACACGGATCCGGTAGCCCAGATCGGTCCGTTGGAGTATCACCCAGACAACGATGGCGAGGAGGATCGCGGCGATAAAGCCTACATGCAGCCGGGTTCCGTCAAAGAGCGTCGGTAGCCACAATGAGGCGGCGAAGGAATCCGTCTGCGGGTACTCATGCTTGGTCTCCATTAGGGCGGTACGCAGGAAGTAATTCATCACGGCGAGTGCGACATAGGTCGACATCATGCTGATGAGGAACTCGTTGGAATTGAAGCGAGCTTTGACAAACCCAATGAAACTCCCCCAGAGACCACCTGCCAAGCCTGCTGCTACGACAACCAGCACGAGTGCGGGAAGGGCGGGGATACTCTCGCCAAGCGCGAGCGACACGGCGCTGGCGGTGAGCGCGCCGATATAGAACTGTCCCTGGGCACCGATATTGAAAAGACTCGCCTTGTAAGGCAGAGCGAAGGCGAGTCCAGCCAGGATGAGCGGGGTTGCTTTGACGAAGATCTCCGCAAACGTATAACCATCGCGAACAATCGACGAGGCAAGAAGGATGTAGGCATCCACGGGATTTTTACCGAGAAACAACAAGAGTGATCCGCTCGCTACGATCCCGAATACGACAGCAAAGAAAATGGAGAGAAAAAGATCCCGTAGGCTGGCGTTCATTGTGCACTCTCCTTGAGCTTTTCTGGGGCAGAGGGATTGATCGCGTCGATTGAATAGCCCGCCATTAGTAGGCCAATCTTTTCGGAGGTCAATTCTGATTTTTGGAATATCCCTTGAATGCTTCCCTTGTAGAGGACGGCGATCCGGTCGGATAGGGCGAATATTTCGGACAACTCCGTAGAAACGCACAGGATGCACTTCCCCTTGTTCCTTTCGGCGATGATCGATTTGTGCACGTAGTCGATGGCCCCCAAGTCGAGCCCGCGCGTCGGTTGGTCAAAGATGATTAGTTTCGTCCCGCTGTCCACCTCACGGGCCACAATGAGTTTCTGCTGATTGCCACCTGACATTTCCTTGACAGCCGCTTCAGGTCCAGGAGCTTTGATGGAATAGGCTCGGATCTTCGACCGGGTGTACTCGGCGATGCGCGTGCGGTCCAAAAACCGCCATTTCTTCCACTTTGGACCGTAACTCGACTTTAGAACCATGTTCTCGGCCAGACTCATCTCCATGACCAGACCATCTCTCTGGCGATCGGCGGGGACATAGCCGATACCGATGTCGATACGCTCGCGGATGCCGAGAGGTGCGAGGTCCCGGTTGTCCAGGGAAATGGCGCCGGAGGCGAGGGAACGAAAGCCGCAAATGGCCTCGCAAAGTTCCTGCTGACCGTTTCCGGAAACCCCGGCGATCCCAAGAATCTCGCCTTTGCGAACCACAAAACTGGCGTTCTTCAGTCCGTAGGCACCATGCGTGTCTCGTACGGAAACGTCGTCAAGTCGCAGCATCGGCTTCGCAGAGGACGAAACGATCATCTCCTCTGAAAAGGGGGGCATTTCCCGCCCGATCATCAGTGTGGAGAGTTCGCTCTCATTGGTGTTTGCGCTCAATACATCACCATGGATTACACCGTTTCGCATAACAATAATGCGATCCGCGACTTCCATGACTTCCTTGAGTTTGTGGGTAATAAATACTACCGAATTCCCCGCGGCGGCGAAGCGGCGGACGAACTCCATAAGATTGATGGCTTCCTTGGGCGTCAGGACGGCTGTGGGCTCATCCATAATAAGTAAACGAGCCTTCTGAAAAAGAGCTTTCAGAATCTCGACTTTTTGCTGAACTCCGACAGGCAGGTCACGGACGAGGGCGGCCGGGTCGATGTCGAAGCCGTACTCGGTCGCCAGCTCACGAACTCTTTCGTGGTAATGCTTCAAGTCGATCCGTCCCTCGACATTGCCGAGGATAATGTTCTCGGTCACGGAATGGGCTGGTACGAGCGAGAAATGCTGCTGGATCATCGAGATGCCCAAAGCCATCGCATCTTTGGGAGACTTGATTTTCTGTTCGACGCCGTTGATCAGGATTTCACCCGAATCCGCGTGATAGAGCCCATAGACGATCTTCATTATGGTGCTCTTCCCAGCACCATTTTCGCCGAGCAAAGCAAGGACCTCCCCGCCGTGAATGGAGAGCGAAACATGCTTATTGGCAACCACCTTCGCAAAGAGTTTGGTCACGTTGCGAAGTTCAAGGTACGGACTGACCATCGTCCTGCTACTCATTTTTAGGTCTTTCAAAAGCGTGGGGCGCATGTGCTGCACTCGGCAATAAGCACATACGCCCCAGATTTCTTACTAAGTCATGGTGCTATTTATTAACGATCAGATCCTTGAGGTTGGTCTTTCCCGCCGTCACGTCCTTGATGGCAGCTGAAACGGCATCCTTGGTGGCCTGATTGATCGAAGGGCCGTAGACCGGAGCAAATATACCCTCAGCAATACCCGCTTCATGGACTTTGCCGTCCAGAGATCCGTCCATGTATTTCTTGACGGCCCAGGTGTAAAACGTCTGGAAATTGAAGGCCACCGAAGCGACAACCGTGTTGGGTGCGATGTCGTTTTGATTGCTGGAGAAGCCGATGAATTTGACGTTTTTCTCCTTCGCCGACTGGATAGAACCAAGGCCCACCTGGTTCGCGTAGACGAACATGACATCGGCACCCTTGTCGATCATCGATGCCGTCATCTGCTTGCCTAGCGCGACATCGTCCCAGCTATTTGCAAACGCGCGAACGGCCTTGGCGTCGCTGACGCCGCGTTTTTTTGCACCACTCACCGCCGTCTTCTCGTAAACATCGAGCAGGGCTTCCATGGCTTTGTTGGGGAACCCTCCGATGGTGGCGAATTGACCTTTGGGGCTGACGTTGCCGGCGATGATTCCGGCAAGATAACTGGCCTCATATTCTTTTGGGAAAATCGGGGCCACATTTGGGCTCGAAGACACCATCCCATTGACAACACAGAAAGTGGTCTTGGGGTAGCTGGTGGCGATCTTGTTGGCTGCGGTGTCAAACTGGGTCCCCGCCGCCATGATCAGGTCGTATCCACGTTCCGCATAACTGCGGAAGGTTGACTCGTAGTCATTTGCCTGGACGCTCTCCTGATATTCCATCTTCGTGCCCAAGTCCTTGTTGCTTTGCACCAAGCCGGCGTAGTTGGTCGCATTCCAACTCTGGTCGTTGATCGGGCCCGGAAGGATGAGAACCATCTTGTAATCACCCGGCTTGGCCTTCTTGACCATGGTGTCCGCCGCGCTCGCAGTGAACGCTATCGAACTGGTGGCGACGCAGACAAGAGCTGAGATCAGGAATTTTTTCACGTAAACCTCCTAGAAAATACTGAAGTGAAGGAACTTGTTAATAAATTGATCAGAAAAGCTAATTGCCCGTTCTTTAATGCAAAAATGGTGCCAAAACTATGGCTTGGCGGATTCGTGTTGAAATTCAGGGGTTATTGCCCGTCCAATCATGATCACAGTGTAGCTTTGTGGTGGTGTCCTGCACCAAAGTTAGGCGCCTCGTGAAAGGCATCACCATACTAGTGCATCCCTATTCATTCAGCAAAAGACTTTCGAGATATTAGGTTCTGTTGATGTCTTGCCGCCCCTTAGCGTAGCCGCAGTAAGGTAGTGGCAAACGCCAGTATTCCCGTGAAATTAATCGCGTGTTTCTCGTACAGCATGGCAATTCTGCGGAGGTATTTCAGTTTGCCGAACATGCATTCCACAATGTGGCGTTCCCTATAGAGCCACCAGTCGCAGAGGTGGCGCCAAGAAATCGGACAGTTGGTTAGGTGATATTTCTGCTTCAATGGGCGACGCAAGTCGCCAGTAACAAGGAGCAGAAGCAATGAGAAGATCTCGCCGTAACCATACAGCCACGTTCAAGGCCAAAGTGGCGATAGCTGCCCTCAAGGGCGATGAAACCTTAGCCGCGCTAGCGGAGAGATTTGACGTACATCCGAACCAAATCACGCAATGGAAGATGCAGTTGCTGGAGAACGCCTCGGGCGTTTTCGCCACGGCAGCCGAGAAACAGTCAGCCGGACCAGACCTGAAAGACCTCCACGCAAAGAGCGGCCAGCAGGCACAGGAGATTGATTTTTTGGCCGTCGCGCTCGGTCGAATCGGCGATGCGAGCGCAAAACGATGATTGATCGGACGCACAAACTGCCGGTGGCCCGGCAAGTACAACTGCTCGACCTTTCTCGATCCTCCGTGTATTACCTGCCTCAACCGACACCGGAGGCCGATCTGCGGCTCATGCGTCGAATCGACGAGTTGCACCTGGAGCATCCTTTTGCTGGCGCGCTTGCTGCGTGACATGCTCCGTCTGGAAATGGTTGTGGTCGGCCGCAAGCACGTCAGTACGCTGATGAAGAAAATGGGTATTGAAGCTCTTTATCGTAAGGCCAACACCAGCCGACGAAATCAGGCACACCGCATCTATCCCTACCTTCTGCGCGGCCTCATCATCGATCGTCCGAATCTGGTCTGGGCCATGGATACAACCTACATCCCAATGCAGCGGGGCTTCGTCTATCTCTCCGCTGTTCTGGATTGGGCAACTCGCCGCGTCCTTGCTTGGCGCTTATCCAACACGCTGACGGCCGACCCGTGTGTCGAGGCGCTGGACGAAGCCATTCTGAAATACGGACCACCGGAGATCATGAGCACCAATCAGGGCAGTCAGTTCACCAGTTCGGTATTCATCAAGGCGCTCGAACAGCACAGTATCGAGATCAGCATGGATGGCAAAGGCTGCTGGCGCGACAACGTCTTTGTCGAACGTCTCTGGAAGTCGGTGAAGTACGAAGAAGTCTATCTGCATGGCTACGATACCGTTTCCATCGCCAGGCTGGCGCTAAGCAGGTATTTCGATTTCTACAACCGCCGTCGCCCCCACTCAACCCTTGACGGCATGACACCTGATACGGCTTACTTCACCCTCAGACACCCGCCGCTCGCCGCGGCGGCTTAAAACCCGGCAGAAATATCACTTACAAATACCGAGATCCTGTCCAACTTTGCGGGACCACCTCTTTTCGCCGATCTCGTCGAGGAACAGGGTGCCGCCGTTGGCCTATTCGAAAACGCCTTTCTTATCGCGAATCGCGCCAGTGAAGGCGTTTTTTACGTAGCCGAACAATTCCGCTTCGAGCAGGGTTTCCGTCAATGCGCCGCAATTGACCGCGACAAAGGGCATTCGGCCGCCCGGGTCGGCCTGGCGATGCAGTGCCAACGCGACCTCCTCCTTGCCAACGCCGGATTCACCGGTAATCAGCACCGAGCCGGTGGTGTTGGCCAGGCGTGGAAGCATGGCTTCGATCGAACGCATGACGCTGGAGATGCCAAGCGTGTTTTCGCCGCTTGCCGGCGGGCGTGAACGAGCGCACAACTCGCGTACCGTGTGCAACAGCGCGTGGATGTCGAGCGGCTTGGTCAGGTAATCGTGGGCGCCGAGCTTGAGCAGGCGCACGGCGCGATCGACGGAGCCGTAGCCGGTGATGAACACGAAGGGCGGCAGCGCCGTCTCGCCGGCGTTCAGCTGGATGAACAGGTCTTCACCATTGACGTCGGGCAACTGAATATCGCAGATCACCACATCGTATTGCTTGCGCGCCAGCACCTGCATCGCGGCGCGCCCCGTCCGGTGGCAATCACAGGCAAAGCCTTCGAGGGTGAAGCGGTCGACGAGCGCTTCACCCATGATGATGTCGTCTTCGATCAGGCAGATGCGGTGTGAATGATGTCGCTATGAGTTAAGGTCAAATCTGGTGTACGGGATGCTTTTAGCATTGATTGATCAGGCGGCGAGCTTCTGCTGTTTGGTTTCATCACCGGTTGCTG
>JAIFNM010000043.1 GCA_020047725.1 Betaproteobacteria bacterium | reverse complement strand
CGTCGCCGGCATCAACAAATCCGGCGATGCCCCAGCTCTCGTTCAGCCAGTGGGTGACCTCGCCGCTCACCACGGCAAGATAGCGACCGCCAACAACGGCCGACCCATCCTTGATCCCGAGGCTCTGGTAGGCATAGCCGCGCACCGACCCCACGCCGCCGGTGCGGAACAGATATTCCTGCGGAATGCCTTCCCGAGATTTGGCCGCGGTATAGCCTAGCTCTGCACGCAGCGCCAGGATGTCCTGGCGACCCAGCGGGATGTATTGCTGATAACGGGCGTGGAACCGGATGAAATTCTGGTCCGACAAGGCGAGCTTGGCGCCTCCCCCGATCTGCGCTTGCAGCACGACGCCCTCGCGCGGGTCGAGCAGATTGTCGACGTGCCGCCAGGTCCACCTCCCGTCGGGAACGAGCGCACGATTCTTTGTGTCGATGCCCCCGTTGGGTTGGCTGCGTTCCTCCTGCCAGTTGAGCGATAAGCGCTGCTCGACGCTTCCGTTGTGCTGCACGGTCTGGGCACCGATGGCGTAGCGATCAGTCTTCAGGTCTTCGATGTCTGTACTCTCGACGATCATGCCGGCGCTGTTCAGGCGACCTCGGGTATCCGGGGGCAGGAATACGTCTGCGTAGGCGGTTTGTTTCTTTTGTTCCACGCGCAAACCGCTGTCCAGTTGCCACGGATGACCGAACAAGATGGTCGAGTGGTAATTGACTTCTACCCGTGCGCCGGTATTCGAACTGGCGCCAGCGCCAAAAGCGATCCTGCGCGGTGGACGTTCGCTTACATTGAGGATGACAGGTGCAGTCACCGTGCCGTCTGTCGCAACGACCGTATCGACACTGGTATCAATACTCGCCTGTACGGACGAGAAGTATGGCGACGATTGCAGGGTACTCTGCAACTCGGCCAACAGATCTTCGCTATAAGGAGTTCCGGATTTGACTTTCTTGTTGTAGCGCTCGATCAGATCAGGCGAGTAGTGTTGAAGTCCGGTGATCCGTAACTCACCGAAACGGTAACGCGGCCCGGCGTCATAGTGGGCGCGCAAATTTGCGGTGCGTGCTTCGGTATCGACTTCCGCCTCGCTATCAATCATTTTCGCTGCCGCGTGCTCACTGGCCAACAGACTGGCCAGGGCGTCTTGCTTGGCGGTGTTCCAGTCGCTTTGCCGGAACGGTTGGCCAACCGGCAATTTCCACTCGGCAAGGAGCGACGCCCTGGTTTCATCTCCACCCGAGCCATCCACCAGGACATCGACCGAGTTGACCTTTGTACGTGGCCCCGGATTGATGCGGACCTGAAGCGACCCGAGGTCCTCGACGAATTCGAATTTCGGCGAAAAATAACCTTCGGTGGCCAGAATTTCACCGAGAAGCGCCTGCAGTTTGTTTTGACTGCTGAGATCCGCTTCGGCAGGAAGAAAAGGCGAAAGCAGATTGGCTATGTCCCGGGGCGCGTCGAGATGAACCTGTGCAACGGCGGCTGAAGAAGCAAGCGCAGCAAGCGTCAACATGACGAGAAATGAAAGGCGATCAGGCACCTTGGTGTTGGAGCACTTGTTGGCTAGGCCCGAGTCCTCAATTGATCGCTGACTCAGGACTTCGGAAGCCCGGAGATCAGAATGTGGTAAGTATTGGTGCGGCTTCATCGCGGGTGGTTTTTCTCGCTTGATTACTCGATCTCCAACATTTATACAACTTGGGTGCCTCTCGACACAACGTAAGGGCAAGATAGTGACAAGAAAGATAGCCGGGTCGTTCTTTATTTCTGTTCCCATTGCGCTCGGCGGCTAACCTGCATTGGCCAGCCAGACAATGAGTCGTCTGCGCAGCATGCACTGCATTGCAGTTCCAGCCCACGATGCAAAACACCCGTTTGCGGAAGACAAACGGCGCACCTTTGGTCGGATGCTTGGCAAAGAGCGGATTGGTAAAGTCAGCGAGTTCTCCGAGATTGGCGTAATTTCATGGATATTCTGAACTGATTGCTTGACGACAGGATACCGTTATGAACCAGACTTCATTGAATCGTGCTACAGGAAATCTGCCACTATCCCTCACATCGGATCCTGCCTGCCCTGATAGTCATCTGCCGTATACAACCGCCAATCACCTTCACCCATGAGTTCCAGTACCTGAGGGTGGTACTTCAGGATTGACGGACGATGACCAACACTCACCAATGTCGTCGTGATGCCCGACAGCATCCGGTACAAACTGTCCTCATTGGCAATATCGAGCGCACTGGTCGCTTCGTCGAGAATGGCGTAGCGTGGCTCTACAAGCAGAACGCGTGCAATAGCTACGCGTTGTTGTTCGCCGACAGACAAGACCTTGGCCCAGTCGAGTTCGGTGTCAAAACCACCAAAACGAATGGCAAGATCGGGGAGATTGACGCGCTCAAGCAAGTCTTGGAGATCACCGTCGCTAAGCACCCGATTCTGCTGCGGATACAACAGTTGACTGCGCAGACTACCAAGGAGCATATACGGGCGCTGCGGCAGGAATAACATTTCCCCGGCATCCGGTCGAATGATGCAGCCATTTCCAGAACGCCAGAGGCCGGCAATGGCACGTAACAATGAACTTTTTCCACAACCGCTGGCGCCAACGATCATGACTCCTTGGCCCGGATTTATTGTCAGCGAGAGGTCCCTGACCAGGGTTCGTGCATGATTCGGCGTCAGCAATGTCAGATTTTCGATTGCCAGATGAGAATGGTCGACAAAGACAATTTCATCTCCCGGCTTACTCTGACCACCGTCTTTGTGGGCCAGAAATTCGGAAAAGCCATCAAGGCGATCAATCCCGGCAGCAAACCTGCTAAAGCTTTCGAAATTATCGATGATCACGGTCAGCGCACTCAGTATCGCCGCAAACGCCCCAGCGGCCTGGATCGCCCGTCCAACTTCAAGTTCTCCGGAAAGTACGTTGCCGGCAATAATCGCGTAGGGCAAGACGATGGTTATCAGACTGAAGCCATACTGAAATAGATTCAGATTCAGTTGCGCACGTATCAGCTTGTTGAAGTTGCTGAAGAGCGCATTGAAATGCTCACCGACTTGCCATGATTCTTGCCCTTCCCCACGATAGAAGGCGATGGCTTCAGCATTCTCGCGAACGCGGACCAGACTAAAGCGAAAATCGGCTTCACGCTTGAGTTGGTAGAAATTCAGCCCGATCAGTACCTTGCCAAACACAATCACAGTAACCGCTGTTCCGGCGACGGCATAGATGACCAGAAACACAACCAGCTGAATTGAGATTGACCAGAGCACGCCACAAAAGGCGAGAAGCTGCAGCAGTGCTCCGACCATTACCAGCAAGAACTGAAGTGATTTCTGGGTGAAGGTATTGATGTCTTCAGCAATGCGCTGATCTGGGTTATCGATTTCGGCTGTTGAATTCAGTTCGTAGTAGGCCCGGTTAGCAAAATAGCTCCCCAGAAAATTCCGTGTTAGCCATCGGCGCCAGTTCAAGCCAAGCTTGTCGCGCACATAGTAATAAACCGCATAGAACGGGACAGCCACAACCAGGATGCCCAGGCATTGTTTGATCGATGTCCAGAACCGATCTGCATCCTTGGCTGCCAGCGATGACGAGAACTCGCCTGTTAGCTGATTAAAAAGTACGGAAAAGCCAGTCTGCCCCACGATCAACAAGACCAGCAACACAAGCAGTCCGCGTGCCGGCCACCTTTCGTCCTTAAGCCAGTAGGGCGAAGCGATTGAACGAAAGCGTTTCCAGAGGTGATAGTTGAAACAAATCATGGATGAGACCGGAGGATTGATGCAAGACAGGAGGCGGACTAACACCTGCGCAAATCTTGTTTCTTCCCAAATAACGCATCTGTGCGCTACCGCACATCAGTCACCACAGTTTTTTCAAGTAGTCCACGGCCCAATGGATCAGATAGTGCCAACGCCATTGAAATCGGCAACGTCGTTCCACCTGAAACGATGCTGCAAACATCCGATTTTGAGTAAGGCAAAGACAGCTTGGCTAACCCTGAATGCTCATCATGTACGTTACCGTACAGAATTCACTTCCATACCCATGCATTCTTGGCGAGTTGGTATCGAAATGTGAGCGTTGCGATCCGGCGGGTTTTAGGACTTTTATCTTGGAGATAACGATGGGGCCAGATCGAGACAGTTCAGAGTTGATTGATGCCGTCGGAAAAAAAAGGACGGCAAAGGAATGCAACTACGGCGGTGGATATCTTGAAAATCCAGGTATTCGAATAAGGTCCTCTGCCACGGAACAATCAGAGCGCCGTGGCGACGGCGACACTTGGGGACAAGAATCTGGTCGCGAGTTTGATGAGTGATGAAAGCCTCCGTAGCTCTGGCGATTCCCTACGGAACCGAACAAAACCCAATGTGTTCCAGCGGTTCCAGGTTGGGATAGGTCTTATCTGCGTCAAGAGGAGAAAGCATGGACGCGCAATACAAGCGAAGGTATGCCGCTGATCGTCGAGAGTTAGCCGTGTACTACCGTTACGGGAGCGAGCGCCGCAACTACACAGAAAACCGTAGAACAGCGGAGTTTGATGACAACTCAACCAGTTCGAGCCAAGGGATAGCTCACGCTTACTGCGGAACATCCGGCCGTATCGTGGATACGACCAAAGAAATCGCAAGCGCCTTCGGGCTTTCCTCGGAGTCCCTTGAAATGGTCGAGCATGACGACCTGATTAGCGACGCCGAACACTGCCAGGCATGCGCTATTCGAGATGGAAAATATGCTGAACTGGAGGTCGAACTCGCTCTGGCCCAAAAAAATGCTGAGCGCTATAAGGATCAGGTTGAAGACCTGCTCCTCTCCATAGACTTCAACCGTCAGTGAATCAATCCACTGATACCGTAGGTATCAATTCACCCAATGATTAGCAAGAAGAAACTTCTGCTGCCGTAAGGTTACTATGTGTTTCCTGGTGATGATCTTAGCGATGAAAACTACTTCTGATCCATCGTCCGAGTGCGTCGCCCTACGGCGGAAGCCTCCCACGGATCGCTGACGCAGCGTTGCGCGGCTTAGGACTCATCACTCCTTGCAGTTTGTGGTTCGAGACAAGGAACGTTCAAACAGGGATGGCGTCAACGAGTTATTAAGGCTGTCGCTGCATTGATGCCTGGTCAAACACGAGGAAAAACGAATGCGGAAGTTCAGCAGGAATAGTGAGTCGCTCCAAAAGCTCACGCCGGAGCAGTATCGTGTCACGCAGCAAAGCGGAACTGAGCGTCCCGGCAGCGGAGAGTATCTGGACAACCGGGAACCGGGGATCTATGTCGATATTGTGTCGGATGAGCCGCTGTTTGCCTCGTCTGACAAATTTGAATCAGGATGTGGCTGGCCCAGTTTCACCAAGCCCATTGAACCAGCCAATATCAACGAACTACGAGACATGACTCATGACATGATCCGTACCGAGGTGCGCTCCGCTCATGCGGACAGCCATCTCGGGCACGTGTTTCCTGACGGTCCGCAAGACCGTGGCGGATTGCGCTATTGCATCAACTCGGCCTCACTGCGGTTTGTTCATCGCGAAGACATGGCCGCCGAGGGTTATGCGGACTACTTGAACCAGGTGGAGGATACGCAATGACTGAGGAACGCGCTGTTCTTGCCGGCGGTTGCTTCTGGGGCGTGCAGGATCTTCTTCGCCGTTACGATGGCGTTCTGTCGACGCGGGTCGGCTACACGGGTGGCAACGTGCCCCACGCGACCTATCGCGATCATGGCACCCATGCCGAAGCCGTCGAAATCATCTTTGACCCTGCCCGCGTCAGCTATCGCCAGATCCTCGAGTTCTTCTTCCAGATTCATGACCCCAGCACGCGCAATCGCCAAGGCAACGATGTCGGGACCAGCTATCGATCGGCAATCTTCTACACAAGCGAAGAGCAGAGACGGATTGCCGAAGACACGATTGCCGACGTCGATGCGTCGGGTTTGTGGCTTGGCAAGGTTGTTACCGAGATCCTTCCCGCCAGCGACTTCTGGGAGGCCGAACCCGAGCATCAGGATTACCTCGAACGATTTCCCAACGGCTACACCTGCCATTTCGTTCGACCCCGATGGCGATTGCCAATTCGCACCGACAATCGAGCGACTTGAGGAATCCCCATCACTGGACATCAGCAACAGAGACAATGCACCCCACAACCACGCTCATGAAGACCCTGCACGACACCCCGCTGTCCATGCTCGATCTCGTTTCAATACGGGAAGAAGGAACCGTGGCCGAAGCACTAGCGATATCCCTCAAGACCGCACAGCACGCTGAAAACCTCGGCTTTAAACGGTACTGGTTGGCGGAACACCACAATATGCAAGGGATAGCAAGTTCGGCCACCGCCGTGCTCGTTGGATATATTGCGGGTGGAACGCAACGAATCCGTGTGGGTTCGGGTGGAATCATGTTGCCCAACCATGCGCCACTGGTCGTTGCCGAAGCGTTTGGGACGCTTGCGGAGTTGTACCCCAATCGCATCGACCTTGGCTTGGGACGTGCTCCGGGCACTGACCAGATCACCATGCGAGCGCTTCGCAGGCAACACGTAGAGACTGAAGCTGACTTTCCGCGCGATGTGGTCGATCTCCAACAATTGCTGGCTGCACCAAGAGCAGGCCAATCCGTTGTTGCCATGCCTGGTGCTGGCACGAACGTGCCGATCTGGCTGCTGGGCTCGAGTCTGTTCTCCGCCCGATTGGCCGCAGAGCGGGGCCTACCCTATGCGTTTGCCTCACACTTCGCCCCTCGCCTGCTGCATCAGGCCATTGCGCTTTACCGCAGCGAGTTCCGTCCGTCTGAGTCGCTGACCCACCCTTACGTCATGATCGGCGTTCCGCTGATCGCTGCACCGACGGATGAGGAGGCGGAATTCTTGGCTAGCAGCACCTATCAACGTGTTCTCGGCATTATGCGAGGCGACCGTCGTCGTTTTCTTCCGCCGGTTGCAGGTTTCATGTCCCAGTTAAGCCAGAACGAACGGGCCGCAATCGGCGAATTTCTTGGGGCCGGTGTGATTGGCGATCCGAACACCGTACGTAGCGGCTTGAATGAACTCCTGCGCAGCACAGCCGCTGATGAACTGATGCTCGTTTGCGACATTTATGATCCGGCATTGCGATTGCGGTCACTTGAGATTGTTGCAAAAGCATGCGTTGGGTAGGCTCGATTGATGCTTTTTTTCCGTCGACACAAACAGCATTGACGACTTCATTGGCACATCGTGATTACAAGAAATGCCAGCCTCCGTTGAAAGATCATGTGTGCCTTAATCGACCAGGCTGAAGACAGAACTGTGAGGTCAAACCAGCAGGAATGCTGGCAGGTCGGCGTTGAGTTGATCTTTGAATGTATCCGCCCATCCGTGCGCTCTCCTGCGTAAGTCTTCAAGGTCGAATTCTTGATCAGTTTTGACGATTGACCGCATGCCCTGTGCCCAAGATGAATCAATCTACAAGGGCATAGTCCAGCGAACCAAGGCGGTCCTGCGTGCCGCATTCTTCACTTACCGCGAATAGTGGGATTCAAACCGTCATTCGCCGTATTGGCCGGAAGCCTCGCGCACTCGGCGTCACATTTTAGGGCAATCCTGCCAACCTGATGCTGATCGCACCCCCTAGTGTAGTGCTTGCTAATTAAAGGAACCTCTCGATATTGCTATTGTCATATACGTACCTCTTGAACTGAGTAGGTAAAGACTATGGTGGTGAGCGACGAACAACGGTTGGTTC
>JAIFNM010000069.1 GCA_020047725.1 Betaproteobacteria bacterium | reverse complement strand
AACAGAACATTGCCGACGCGGACGCCGTTGTCGTGTCGACGGCGGTCAAGTCCGATAACCCGGAAGTGCTGGCGGCGCGCGAGCGCAAGGTTCCGGTTGTTCCGCGTGCTCAGATGCTGGCCGAACTCATGCGTCTCAAACAGGGCATTGCGATTGCAGGTACACACGGCAAGACCACGACGACCAGTCTGGTCGCGTCGATTATGGCAGAAGGGGGGATGGACCCGACGTTTGTTATCGGAGGACGGCTCAATGCGGCGGGAGCCAATGCTCGCCTTGGTTCCGGCGATTTCATTGTGGCCGAGGCTGATGAGTCCGATGCGTCATTCCTCTTCCTGTCACCCGTAATATCAATCGTGACCAACATTGATGCAGATCACATGGAAACCTACGGCCATGACTTTGGCCGGTTAAAGCAGGCCTTTGTCGATTTCCTGCAGCGCCTGCCGTTTTATGGCGTGGCCGTTCTTTGCTCCGATGACGCCAATGTGCGAGAAATCATGCCGCAGGTTTCCAAGCAGATCGTCACCTATGGTTTCGATGCCACCGCCAATGTGCGCGCCGAGAACGTGGTTGCGGCTGACGGTCAGATGAAGTTCGATTGTGTACGCGTCAATGGCAGCGTCAGCCGCTTTCCGGTAACGCTTAATCTGCCCGGCCTGCATAACGTTTTGAATGCGCTGGCGGCGATTGCCGTGGCGACCGAGGTTGGCGTCTCCGACGCCGCCATCATCAAGGCGCTTGGTGAATTCAAGGGCGTTGGCCGACGCTTCCAGCGTCATGGTGAGGTGGCGATTGCGGACAGTGGCACCTTTACGCTGGTTGACGACTACGGTCATCACCCGGCCGAGATGAAAGCCACGATTGCTGCGGCGCGCGGCGCGTTTCCCGGCCGTCGCCTTATGCTGGCCTTCCAGCCGCACCGCTATACGCGGACGCGCGATTGTTTTGAAGATTTCGTTGGCGTGTTGAATGGCGTCGATGCGTTGGTGCTAGCCGAAGTGTATGCCGCTGGCGAACCCCCGATCGTCGCCGCCGACGGTCGCGCGTTGGCGCGTGCGCTGCGTGTCGCCGGCAAGATCGAGCCGATCTTTGTCGAGGACATTGCCGACATGCCGCAAACCATTCTGGATGCTGCCCGTGACGGTGACGTAGTGATCACGATGGGCGCCGGTTCGATTGGTGGTGTTCCTGGCAAGCTGGTTAAGGGTTGATGCATGTCTGATTTCGGAAGAGTGGCTGTTATGTTCGGTGGCAAGTCCGCCGAGCGCGAAATCTCGCTGAAAAGCGGTTCGCGAGTGCTGGCGGCCTTGTTACGTCAGGGTGTCGATGCTCATGCTTTTGATCCAGCGGAGCGCAAGATTGATGAACTGAGCGCCTTTGACCGTGTATTCATTATGTTGCACGGGCGTTATGGCGAGGACGGGACGATTCAGGGAGTGTTGGAGCTGATGGGCATTCCTTACACCGGCAGTGGTGTGATGGCCTCGGCCGTCGGAATGGACAAGTGGCGCACAAAGTTACTGTGGCGCTCGGTCGGCCTGTCCATACCGGAGTTCGTCATGCTCAATGCCGAAAGCGATTTTGCTGCGGTGGAGAGGCAGCTTGGTCTGCCCCTTTTCGTCAAGCCAGCCTGCGAAGGATCGTCCATCGGCGTTACCAAGGTGCGTGAATCCGGTGCGCTGCGTGCTGCTTATCAGGAAGCTGCCAAGTACGATTTTCTGGTTATGGCCGAGAGAGGCATTCTGGGCGGCGAATACACCGTTTCCATCATTGGCGAAGGCGCCAGCATGCAGACCTTGCCAACGATCAAGATCGAGCCGGCAACCGAGTTTTACGATTACGACGCCAAGTATTTCCGCGACGACACGGTGTATCGCTGCCCATGCGATTTGCCCGAATCGCGCGAACTCGAATTGCGTGCGCAGGCGCTGGAGGCGTTTCGTGTGCTGGGTTGTCGCGGCTGGGGACGAGTCGATTACCTGATGGACGAACAGGGTAATGCATATTTTCTCGAAGTGAATACCTCGCCGGGAATGACCGATCACTCGCTGGTGCCGATGGCGGCCCGCGTGGCCGGAATTTCCTATGACGAGTTGGTGATGCGCGTATTGGCGCTGGCCACGCTGGGATGATCAATGTGGAACAAACCGCAACTGATGACCGCCGTTTCCGATCTGCTCCTCGTGGCAGCGGCGGCGGCATTGATCGTTGCTGCGGTAGTGTGGGGCGCGCGTCTGCCCTTGTTTCCGTTGCGCGAGGTGGTTGTTACCCAAGAGTTGCGGGAAGTCCGTCGCGCAGAAGTGGAACGCTCGCTGGCCGGTCGGCTGCGTGGCAATTTTTTCAGCATGAATCTCGATTCCGTGCGCCAGTCGCTGGAACAGTTGCCATGGGTGCGACGTGCCGAAGTGAGGCGGCAGTGGCCGTCAAGTCTCGAGGTGAGCATCGAGGAGCATGTGCCCGTGGCGTTCTGGGGGCAGGCAACCGGCCAACTGGTGAATTCCTACGGAGAGGTTTTCGCTGCCGCCATGAGTGTTCCACCGGAGGTGCCGATGCCCGTGCTGCTTGGCCCAACAGGCATTGTTCCGGAAATGCTCGGATATTTTCAGGAGGCCGAAGAGATGCTCAAGCCCATCGGGCGCTGGCCACGGGCTGTAATTGTTTCTCCGCGTCTTGCGGTGCAAATGCGGCTGGACGATGGAATGCTTCTGGAACTTGGGCGCCAGCAGCCGAAAGCGCCGGTACGTCAGAGTCTGGAGCGGTTTGTCGAGTATTACCCGAGCGTCCTGACGGCGGCAAAGCAGAAACCAGCTGTCGTGGATATGCGGTATCCGAATGGTTTCGCGCTGCGCGTTGCGACAGCGCCTGTAATTGAGGACAAAGGAAAGCCATGAGCAGGGAGAATAAGGACATCATCGTCGGACTCGATATCGGCACGACGAAGATCGTTGCGCTGGTCGCCGAGGTGACTCCAGAAGGACGGCTCAACATCATCGGCATGGGATCACAGGATTCCCGAGGCTTGAAGAAAGGTGTCGTCGTCAATATCGAAGATACCGTTGCGACGATTTCACGCGTGTTACAGGAAGTCGAGCTGATGGCCGACTGCAAGGTCAAGGACGTCTACACCGGAATCGCTGGAAGCCACATCAAGAGTTTCAACTCTAATGGCATGGTGGCGATCAAGGACAAGGAAGTGACGACGATGGACGTCGAGCGCGTCATTGAGACCGCTCGTGCCATGCCGATTCCGGCAGATCAGGAAATCCTGCACATACTGACCCAGGAATTCATTATTGACGACCAGGATGGTATCCGCGAGCCAATCGGCATGAGCGGTTTCCGCCTTGAGGTTAAGGTGCACATCGTGACCGGGGCAGTTTCTGCGGCGCAGAATATTGTCAAATGCGTGCGCCGCTGTGGGCTGGAGGTGAATGATCTGGTGCTGCAACCCTTGGCGTCGAGCTATGCCGTGCTGTCCGAGGATGAAAAGGATCTGGGCATCTGCCTGATCGACATTGGTGGCGGCACGACCGATCTGGCGGTCTGGACACAGGGCGCCATTCGCCATACCTCGGTCATTCCGATTGCCGGTGACCAGATCACCAACGATATCGCCATGGCACTGCGCACACCGACGCGCGAAGCGGAGGACATCAAGCGCAAGTTTGGCTGCGCGCTCTCCGATCTGGCTGATCCGGAAGATGTGCTTGACGTCGCTGGCGTTGATGATCGCCCCTCGCGCAAGCTGTCGCGCCGGGCGCTGGCCGATGTGATTCAGCCACGTGTCGAGGAGCTGTTTGAGCTAATTCAGGCTGAACTACGCCGCTCCGGTTTTGAAGAGGTGTTGTCGTCGGGCATCGTGCTCACCGGTGGCTCGTCAGTGATGCCGGGGATGATCGAGCTGGGCGAGGAAGTTTTCCACATGCCGGTCCGGCTGGGCATACCGAAGTATCACGGAGCCCTTGCCGATGTTGTGCAAAACCCGCGTTTTGCTACCGCTTGCGGTCTGCTGCTGGAAGCGCAGACGCAACGAAAACGCGGCCTGAAGGTGCGTGAAACGCGGGATGTGAAGCAGGTATTCGGGCGGATGAAGTCCTGGTTTGAAAAGAATTTTTGATCACTTTTTAACAGTTTTTTTGCGGAGGAGAGAGCCATGTTTGAAATCATCGAGAAAGAAGAAGCAAGTAGCGATTGGGGTACGGTGATCAAGGTGATTGGCGTCGGCGGTGCCGGTGGCAATGCGGTTGATCACATGATCCGTGAAGGAGTCATGGGCGTTGAGTTCATCGCCGCGAACACGGATGCTCAGGCGCTCAAGCGTAGCGTCGCGCATAAGAAAGTTCGTCTGGGCAAGACGGGTTTGGGTGCGGGCGCCAAACCCGAGGCAGGGCGCGATGCAGCGATTGAAGAGCGGGCGCAGATTGCCGAGGCTATCAAGGGTGCCCATATGGTCTTCATCACCGCCGGCATGGGTGGTGGCACTGGAACCGGTGCCGGGCCGATTGTTGCAGAAGTGGCACGCGAACTCGGCATCCTGACCGTTGCCGTGGTGACCAAGCCTTTCGGTTTTGAAGGCAAGCGGTTGAAAATTGCCGAAGCCGGCATCGCTGAACTGCAGAAGAGCGTCGATTCGCTGATCGTCATCCTCAACGACAAGCTGATGGATGTGCTTGGTGACGACGTGTCGATGGACGATGCCTTCAAGGCCGCGGACAACGTGCTGCGCAATGCGGTCGGTGGTATCGCTGAAATCATCAATTTCCCAGGCCTGGTTAACGTCGACTTTGAAGACGTGCGCACCGTCATGGGCGAGATGGGCATGGCGATGATGGGTTCGGCGAACGCGTCTGGCGTTGATCGTGCACGCATCGCCGCCGAACAGGCGGTTGCTTCACCGTTGCTCGAAGGCATCAATCTCTCCGGTGCCAAGGGTGTTCTGGTAAACATTACCTCGACGCGCGGTTTGAAGATGAAGGAAGTGAACGAGGTGATGAACACCGTCCGTGAATTCGCTGCCGACGACGCACACATCATCTTCGGTGCGGTTTACGACGAAACCATGGGCGAAGAAATTCGCGTTACGGTCGTTGCTACCGGTCTGGGTCAGGCGCAGTCCAAGAGGCAAACCTTCGAAGTCATCAATACGCCGGTAATGCAGGCCACCGGCACCGATGGTGGCTTTGCTTCATCCGCCAACGGCATTGATTACAGCCATCTTGATGTCCCGGCTGTGGTCCGCAAGGGGCGCAGCGCGACGGTCGAAGCTTTGGCCAATAGCGGAGTTGACCGCTACGACATCCCAGCGTTTTTGCGTAAGCAGGCTGACTAAGGCTCGACGCCAGATAGCTTTTCCGCATTCGGGAATTGGCAATTCGAAGCATGGCTTTGCTGTGCTACAATTTGCCAATTCTCTATTTTTTTCAATCACATGCTTAAGCAGCGCACCCTCAAATCGCTGATTCGTGCCGCTGGCGTTGGCCTCCATTCCGGGGTCAAGGTCAATATGGCGCTACGTCCGGCTGCGCCCAATACGGGCATTGTTTTTCGCCGTATCGATCTCGATCCGATCGTCGATCTGCCTGCGTCAGCGCTGATGGTCGGTGACACCCGCATGTGTTCCTGCCTTGAGCGCGATGGTGTCAAAGTTGGGACCATTGAACACCTGATGTCGGCCTTTGCCGGCCTGGGTATCGACAACGCCTTTGTTGATCTGGATGCGGCTGAACTACCGATTCTTGACGGTTCCGCATCACCTTTCGTTTTTCTGATCCAGTCAGCCGGTATCGAAGAGCAACCGGTGGCCAAGAAATTCATTCGTATCAAGCGCCCGATCGAAGTGCGCGAGAGCGACAAATCCGGTGATAAATGGGCGCGTTTTGAGCCTTATGACGGATTCAGGCTGACCTTTTCCATTGTTTTCAACCATCCGGCCATTGATCGAACCGGTCAGAAAGTGACCATCGATTTCGCCGAGCATTCCTATGTTCGGGAGGTGTCACGTGCCCGTACCTTCGGTTTCATGCAGGAAGTTGAGTGGCTGCGTGAAAATGGGCTGGCTCAAGGCGGTGGTCTGGATAATGCCGTGGTGCTCGACGAATACCGCGTGCTGAATGCTGACGGTTTGCGTTACAGCGATGAATTCGTCAAGCACAAGGTGCTCGATGCGATTGGTGATCTCTACCTGCTCGGACATCCGCTGCTGGCATCCTTTACGGCCCACAAATCCGGTCACGCGCTGAACAACGCCTTGGCGCGCGAGTTGCTGAACAACCCGGATGCCTGGGAATATGCTTCCTTCGACGACCATGCCCAGGCACCGCAAGCCGTAGCGCGCTGGCTGGCGCTTCCGGCGGTCTGATCTGGGAATCGGCCATGTGGCTACTGCGTTTGCTGGCCGTATTGACGCTGCTTTTCGTTGCTGTCGGCGTTATGGCCTTCCTGTTGACCAGAAACAAAAATTATCTGGTGTTTGCTTGGCGTCTTTTCCGCTACGCAGTTTTCGTCGCGCTGGTGGTTTTTGGCCTGTTGATTCTTGAGCGAGTTGCTGTCATCCCTCTCTAGCGGAATGCGCCAACAAGTTCTCCAGCGCAGCCTTGAGCGGAGAGTCGGGTAGCGAGTCGCGCAAGCCTTCTATCTCGCGGCTGGCTCCTGGGCTCAACGGCTTTTGCGTCGAAGTCCTTGTTTGCATGTGTATTTTATGGGCTTGCACTTTGACCTGAACGCCATTACACTGGATTCCCCGTTTAGAAAAGCCATCGGCCAAGGTCGGTGCCAACTGGCGCAACTTGGCCGCAACAGCGCCGCTTACGGCGTGGATAACGATAATTCCTGACTTGTAATTGGCCAGACTGCTAGCCTGGCCTAGGTGTGCCGGCGCAATCTCCTGATAGAGATGCGCCAGTTTGATGAGCAGTCTTGCGTGCGCCAACACATTACCGGCGCCATCGGCTGCTTCCAGATAGTTTTCGAGGGAGTTTTGCATCGGGAACTTCGAGGAGAGGCAACGTGCATATTATTCTTGTCCCCAGTCGTCTGGCAACCGCCAAGACTCTGCATATTTCCCGCCGCCTGCTATTGGCAGCTGCGACCGGCTTAATTTGTCTGTGTTTTCTTACTTCGTTTCTGTTGGCCTGGATTGGCATCCACTTCAGGCTGCCTTTCTCCGGAGAACTGGTGGCACCGATGAACCGGTCGGAACAGCAGTCAGAGCAGATTCGGAGCTTCAAGACCGAAGAATATGTTCGGGATAACATTTCTTCGATGGCGGTGAAGCTGGGTGAAATGCAGGCGCAAGTGATGCGTCTGGATTCGTTGGGGGAACGGATTTCCAAGCTCACGGGAGTCAATCCCCCCAAAAACGAGGTGGTCAGAAAGGATGGGCAGGGTGGCCCGCTAGTCCATCTTTGGCGGCCTCTTTCAGCCAGCGAATTACAAGGCGAGATTGATCGTCTGGCGGAAATTGTCGAGCAACGCAGCGATACCTTAACTGCGCTCGAGTCGCAACTGATGGAGCGGCGAATCAAAACTGTTCTGCTGCCGACGATTACACCGATCAATGCAAATCATATCGGTTCAACCTTTGGTCGACGTGTGGATCCCATTGCTGGGGTAGGCGCCATGCACGAGGGAATGGATTTCGTTGCCGACCAGGGAACGCCTGTTGTCGCGTCGGCCGGAGGTATCGTGTTGACCGCCGAATACCATCCGCAATATGGAAAAATGATCGTAGTTGACCATGGCAATGATTTTTCTTCGGTTTAC
>JAIFNM010000020.1 GCA_020047725.1 Betaproteobacteria bacterium | reverse complement strand
TTCTGAACCGCTTCTTGGCCACAATATTATGACCGAAGAGGAAGCCGTTTCTTCGCTAATGAAACACAGTAGTGTCCGGTTAAAAATCAAACAGAATCAATTGGTTGCCTGACGGTGGTGCAATAACTTTGTTGGTGTCTGGCTGTAAGGCGCATGAAATAAGGGTTTTCTCGAAAACCGACACCGACAATATCTGTAACAAAGTGTAGAGCGAGGCATTGAGGTGAAGCTCCTTTTTGACGATAGCGATCAACACGTAGGTGGAGACAGCGCACCAGATTTGCGTCTTCACCGCGTTCTCGCTAGTGCCCAAAAAGCGCTTGATGCGCAGATGTTGCTTGATCCATTTGAAGAACAACTCCACCTGCCAACGGCTCTTGTACAGCGCGGCAATGGTCAGCGGTGGCAAGCAGGTGTTGTTGGTCAGAAACACCAGCGTCTTGCCCGATTCGGGGTCCTTGAATCGGATACGCCGCAAGTGCTCGGGATAGTCCTTGGTGACGTAGAACCCGTTGAGGCGAATCGACTGATCGCAGATCACGCCTGTACTTCGGTCGGTCTTGTTCGAATACACACGTCGGGCATTCATCCCGCGTTTGGCGCGCGTGACGAAGAAAGCGCCGGCCTGATGCAGCGTAAAGAGTCGGCCGAAATCCAGATAACCTCGATCCATCACGTAAAAAGCACCGGCTTCGACGGGCAGGATGTCGAGTACCTTCACATCGCCCATCTTGCCGTCGCTGATGTGAATGAACGCCGGGATTGCCCCACGCAAGTCGAGCAGTGTATGCATCTTCACCGCCGCCTTGGTCGACCGAAACGGCGCCCAATCGAACAGGCTCAAACACAAGTCGATGGTGGTCGAGTCCAGCGCGTACACCGTCGCATCGAGTTCCAGACCGGTTGGCTCTTTGGCGTAGAGGTCGCGCGCTCGAACGATCAGGCGCATGGCCAGCGCGTGATAAATGCGCCAGTCGCGTTGATTCAATGCGTCCGAGAGCGTCGCTCTGGCGGGAACGCCCCTCAAACCCATGTGAAACAGTTTGGATTGATTCGACGTCAGGCAAACCTCGATGTCGCGCAAGGACTCGCGCCACGTCAATTGCGCGAAGGCCATGACGCGAAACAAGTCGGCGCAGTCCAAAGTACGTACGCCCGAATCTCCTCCGTGTCGATCGATGATGCGCCCAAAGGTCTTCCACGGAACGTACTCCATGACTTGCGCAAACAATGTCTTGCCCACGTTCATGCGGCACCCCCGGCTCGGTAAAGCCGAAAGTGTCGCAAATACCAAATCTCAAATTCAAATCGTGGACACCCATGAATCGCTCAAAACCCTCGTCAATAGTGGCTTCCCAGCCAGCGAGTCTCAATTTAACCGGACACTACTGATCGAAAATATGGGTTTTTGACATTTTCAAATCTACTTCAAGCATCTGCCCAACGGCCGGAGGACTATCCTGCACTTCCATCCGCGCAACGATAGTTTGGGCCTCGCAGGTGAGGTAGACGAAGATTTCGGAGCCGAGCGTTTCCACCACGTCAGCACGCGCCGAAATGGGGTTTCCGTTATTCGATCCTGTCGCAGAGTCATGCAAAGACATGTCCTCAGGACGCACGCCGAAGACAACCGGACGACCGACATAAGGTTCAAGCTGCGGAAGGAATGCCTCGGGCGCACGGACACGGAAGCCTGCCGTGTCAATGAACATGCCCCCCTCCTCCGCAACTATTGTTGCATCAATGAAGTTCATCGACGGAGAACCTATAAACCCGGCAACAAAGCTATTGACCGGATGTCGGTACACTTCCATCGGTGCGCCGTTCTGCTGCAGGGCGCCGTTGTGCATGATGAAGATCCGGTCAGCCATGGTCATTGCCTCCACCTGATCATGCGTAACGTAGATGATGGTGGCCCCGAGTCGGCGATGGAGCTTGCTGATCTCGGCCCGCATCGCCACGCGCAATTTGGCGTCAAGGTTTGACAGCGGTTCATCGAAAAGAAACACCTTGGGCTTACGGACGATAGCCCGTCCCACTGCTACCCGTTGCCGTTGCCCTCCAGAAAGTTCTTTTGGTTTTCTATCCAGCAAGGCCTGGATACCGAGAATATCCGCCGCTTCCTCGACCCGCGTGTCAATCTCTTCCTTGCTGATCATCCGGATCTTGAGCCCAAAGCCCATGTTGTCGCGGACATTCATGTGAGGATAAAGAGCGTAGTTCTGGAAGACCATGGCGATATCACGATCCTTTGGCGCCATGTCGTTTACACGTGTATCGCCGATGAGAATTTCGCCGGAGCTTACCGATTCAAGCCCGGCAATCATGCGCAGCGCAGTAGTTTTTCCGCATCCCGATGATCCGACCAGCACCGCAAACTCCCGGTCCTGAATCTGGATCGAAAGATTATCAACCGCAGTAACCGAACCAAACTGGTTGACAACATTCCTCAGGATCACGCTGGACATGTCACCGACCTTTTTTCAGAATCAGGAATGAGAAACCAAACGCACAACCAAAATCACTGTGCTGCCTCGCTACTTCTCTAAAACAATCATGCCTAACCAGTTACCGACTCAGTCATTTTTGTTCGTCCAGCCGTACGCAACACCATGTCGTGACAGGCCAGTTCCGCGGCTTCTGGATTCTTGCGCCTGATCGCGTCAAACAAGTCTTTGTGCTCTCTCATGGTCAATTCCATGTGCGGGATACCCGTGGCAAACGTGTAGTCGAAAATGGCACGCTGAAGTGCGCTGACAGCATCGCTCAATTGCTGGATTACCACATTGTGAGTAGCAAACAGAATCGCCCTGTGGAAACGGATATCGGCTTCATGAAACGCCTCAGGATTAGTCGGGTTGGCGACCATCTCGTTATAACTGGCTTCTATGCCTACCAGATCAACCGCAGTTGCCCGTTCGGCCGCCCAGCGCGAAATTGTCGGCTCGATCAGGGAACGAACCTCGACTAGAGAAGCAATCAGTTCCGGATTACTCCCTTTTTCAAGGACCCAGGCCAGCACATCCGCATCCAGGTAATTCCATTGCTCACGCGGCATGACAAACAGTCCGCGATGGCGTTGGGCATCGATCAGACGCTTCGTTGACAACACCTTCACAACCTCGCGCAAGACGTTGCGCGAGGTATCGAAACGCTCACACAACTCGGCTTCAGATGGCAAAGCTGATCCTGATGCAAACTCGCCTTGTGCTATGAGCTTCCCGAATAATCGGGTCAGTCGATCAGTCTTTGTCATCCTGAGTTACCGCACCCTGTATGTTTTTGACAAGCCTGATTGCTTGTGCTTTGAATTTCATACAGTCTGTTACTCTGATGGGGCAATGTCAACTACGTTGCAGTACAATAAATTATAAATTGTCCGACAATGTATATTCGCTTTACCGAGATCAATCATATCTCCGGACTTCTCTATCTCTCAACGTACGTATAGCTAATCAAGCCTAACTCTTACGGCGTGACGATGACTTTCATAAGCCCAGGCTCACCTTTGTACAGGCGATCAAACCAGGATGCCGCTTCCGAGAGAGGGACAATCGCAGACATCATTTCGTCCACCGTCACCCGACCATTTGCGATCATCTCAAGACACGCCGGATACTCTCCTGCTGAAGCACATGAACCGTAGAGCATGAGTTGTCGCGTCACCACAGCCTGCAGCGGCAATTCGACTTTGGGTGATAGATTGCCGACCAGACCAACCTTACCTCCCTTGCGTACTGCATTTATTGCCAGATTAACCGTCGCCGTGATGCCGACAACTTCAAAGGCCATGTCAGCTCCTCTGCCGTGAGTAAGGTTCTTGACCTTGTTGATCGGTTCGCCCTCATCGGACTTGATCGCGTAATCGGCACCAAACTTTAAAGCCATATCGAGGCGAGATGGGTCGAGGTCAACCGCAATGATCCTGCCGCAACCCTTGATGCGCAGCGCCTGAATGACGAACAGCCCTATCATTCCGCAGCCGACGACGACGGCACTGTCGCCAATTTCGCTTGGGAAAAGATTGACGGCATGGAATGCCACCGAAACAGGCTCCGTCATCGCGGCTTGCTCGAAACTCAGACCATCGGGCAAGCGGTAAAGAACCGACTGCGGCACAGCGACGTATTCTGCAAAAGCACCGTGCTGCCGATATTCACCGCAGGAGACACCCAGCACCTTGCGATAGTCGCTCAGATTGAACAGCCCTTTCTGCGAATAAAAGTCTTGTCGGGTCACAACGGTCGAATCGAAGGTTACGCGCTCACCTACATGCCATTCGCTGACACCGCCACCAATCTGCTCAACCACTCCAGATGCTTCGTGCCCCATGATGATCGGGGGAATCCTCCGGCCGGTACTACCGTCCATGCCATGCACGTCACTGCCACAGATGCCGCAAGCCTTCACTCGAACCAGAACGTCCTCGTGGCCGATTTCCGGCAGTGGAACTTCTTCATAAGAAAATTTTTTGTAGTCCGTCAGAACAAGCGCCTTCACAATCTTTCTCCTTGAATTCGGGTTATTTCAGCGGTACCGAGACATACGTATGGAAGTCCAGGTCGGCAGCTTCTGGTTTTAGCGGAAATTTAACCGGTGCATTCGTCTTTTGTGAACGATAGATCGCCGTAAATATCTCCACCGTCTTCCTGCCGTCCTCTCCGCTAATGAGCGGCTGGCGATCCTCAAGAATGGCTCGCAAGAAATCTTGTATCTGCAGATGGAAATAATGATCCATCGCGCCATCCAGGCCGTTGAAAAACGTGCTGTCCTCTTCTTTCCACGTTTCGAGCAGCGCTTCTTCACCCGGCACCGTCCACAAGTCATTCACGGGCGGTTCCAGAATCGATGACCTGCCGGCGATAAACATGGCTCCACCGTCGGTTTGCACACCGACCGACGCACCGTTCTGCCCATGAACGTGAACCTTGCCGTAAATACCGGGCTTCTGTGAATTGCTTACCACGATGTTGCCAAGCGCGCCGCTCTCAAAACGAACGATTGCAACCGCAGTATCTTCCACTTCGATGTAAGGGTGATTGAGATTTGACCAGACGCCGAATAGCTCGGTGATCGGCCCCATGAACCACTGCAGTAGATCCAGCTGGTGCGGCGCCTGATTGACCAGAACGCCGCCACCTTCTGATCGCCATTGGCCGCGCCACGGATCACTTTCATAGTAGTTCTGGTCACGCCAGCCGAGCATCAAGACTGTGCCCAGTGCAGGCTTTCCGATCTTTCCGGCATCAATGGCCTGGCGCACGCGCTGGACCGGGGCATAAAAACGGCGTTGGCACACGGTGCCGATCTTTACGTTGGCTTTCCTGGCAGCGGCCAGCATGTCGTCACAATCCTGCAGGCTGGAAGCCAGCGGCTTTTCAACCAGAACATGAACGCCGGCTTCGGCGGCAATGACGGCCGCGTCGCGGTGCGCCGGGTGTGGTGTGCAGATAATCACGACTTGTACTCCAGCGGTGACAATCATTTCCTGAATGTCGCTGAATCCCTGAACGCCGTATTTCTTGCCGTATTTTTTCGCCTTCTCCGGACTGCGGCTGTATATCGCCACAAACTGCGCTTCGTAAGTTTTCTTCAGCGCCGCTGCGTGCAGGTCGCTGACTTTCCCACAGCCGATAATTGCAGTCCTGAATTTGATCATGTTTACTTTCCTCGCAAAATAAACCCGTGATGCATTACATCAGACTTGCTATGTACCCCTTTTTTTACATGAACTACCGCTGGATGCGAGCCGAACCACCCTTGGCAAATGCGCGCACTTCTTCAACAGTGGCCATGGTGATATCGCCGGGAAACGTCGTTATCAAAGCTCCGTGCGCCCAACCGAGTCTCAGAGCTTCCTCTGGATCCTCGTTGGTCAGTAGTCCATAGAAAAGACCGGAGGCAAAACCATCACCGCCACCTATCCGGTCGTAGACGTCCAGTTCTGCAGTTGGAGCGACATAGGTCTTTCCATTGATCCACGCGACGGCGCTCCAACTATGGCGATTTGTTGAATGCACATCGCGGAGGGTAGTTGCAACAATCTTGATCTGCGGGTGTTTCTCGATGACGCGATCAATCATGCTGAAGAACGCGCTTGGGTCGAGCCTGGATTTACTCACCACCTCCGGTCCGCGAATGCCAAGACTCTTCTGGAGGTCCTCTTCGTTACCGACAAGCACGTCAACATATTTGAGAATGCGGTCCAGCACGGCAACTGCTCGCTCCTCACCCCCGGCGGCATTCCAGAGCTTGGCCCGGTAGTTGAGGTCAAGCGATACTACTGCCCCCGCTGCTTTGGCAGCCTGCATTCCTTCAACAATAACGTCGGGGGTTGTCAAGGAAAGCGCAGCAAAAATACCGCCACTGTGGAACCAGCGAACGCCGCCAGAAAAAATGGTTTTCCAGTCAAAGTCGCCTGCTTTCAACATCCCGCCTGCCTCATCGGCACGGTTGTAGAAAACCACAGGTGGACGTACGCCCTGCCCACGATCACTGTAAACGGTCGCCATATTTGGCCCATTGACGCCGTTATGCTTGAAATGCTTGTAGAACGGTTTGACGCCCATTGCACAAACCACTTGATCGATCAGATCGCCAACGGGGTAATCGACCATGGCCGTTACGATGCCGGTTTTAAGACCAAAGCAGTCTGACAGATTCGCAGCACAGTTGAATTCGCCGCCACTGACATATATTTTGCATTCGGTCGCTTTTCGGAACGGGACGACCCCGGTGTCCAGTCGATGGATGAGTGCGCCTACCGACACAAAATCCAGCGCTGCATTTGTGAGAATATTCAGTCCAGAGCTCATATTTCCTCAGCTATTACAGTTAGTGCCAGTTACCCCGAGTCGGATACGTCCTTAAATTCGACATGTCGCTTAACATGGGGCAATGTAATTTGATTGTAGTACAAATACACTTAGTCTGTATCTCAACTTGCAAGTCTGGCACTACTTGGAAATTGCTTCTGCAGACTGGTAGGCCCGCAACACACGCCAGGTCAATCACCAAATCGGCCGGTCGAGAGAATGTGGAGAAGTTCGCGTGACCATACCCAATGAACGTACCCAAGCGTCAGTCCGTACGTGTGAGTTCTTGGGCCGCCTCTCGATGGCCGCGGATACGTCCGCCACACTGAGAACGGAGGCCATCGTTCCAACATCCGCATTCGGAGTAACAAGGAAAAGGGCCGAACCACAACCGTTGTTACACTTTCTGTGTGGGTTTCTGGCCCGGTGATCGCAGAAAAGTCTTAAGCGCCATCTTGTCGAGTCCCTCGCCGATGACCAACGGGAGAGACTATTGTACGGTCAGCCCTCAAAGAGGGTCTTTTATCAATAGTTGCGGAGATTATTTCATCTCAACCGACAGAAGGCGCCTTGAAGGATGAGCGAACGAGGGGCGCGCGAAAAAGATCGAATGGCAACATGAAACACCACAAAGCTCGCTCAGAGCTTCTGGCCCTGCTCTTCCTCTGATATCGCTATAGGGTCATCGGCATCGGGGTTGATCACGCCGAAATGCGCAGGAATTCGCGCATAGAAAATCCTGATTCTCTCGTGTTCGACAAGCGCCAGAAGCTGTTGCGCTTCCTTGTCATTGACGACGAATTGCACCTCGACACCCACGCTGCCCGCCAGCTCGAAAAACTTGCTCTCATGCAAGGCACGGTGCCGCCCGAAACCGCCAATGGCACGAAATGCCGAGCCACCGCGAACTCCAATTCCATTCGCCTTTTCGAGCAGCCACTCCCAAAGCAGAACACCGTGATGGCGTTGTTTTTCCTCAACGTAGAATCTGAGAAAAGT
>JAIFNM010000146.1 GCA_020047725.1 Betaproteobacteria bacterium | reverse complement strand
TCGCATCGCGCATGGCAGGGCGAGTAAAGCGCCCACTGGGTGACCTCTTTGGCCTGACAAACCTGGGCGTCAATCTGACCCGCATGGCACCCGGTGGCTCTTCGGCACTTCGTCATGCACACACCCGGCAGGACGAATTCATCTACATCCTTGAGGGGCAGCCAACGCTGTACACCGACGAAGGCCCGACCCAGCTCTCACCGGGCATGTGCGCGGGCTTCAAGGCAGGTACGGGGAATGGGCATCGTCTGGTCAATGAAAGCACGGAGGACGTTGCGTATCTGGAGGTCGGTGACCGAACTCCGGGCGACGAAGCAAGTTATCCCGATGACGACCTCAAGGCCTCGCTCGTTGAGGGCCAATGGACTTTCAGCCACAAAGACGGCACGCCGTATCGTTGAGGGGCAGTCAGAGATCCAGCGCAATCTTCTCATCAGCGGTCCCGCCCACTTCGGTGGGCTGGAAAATCTGAATACGGTTTCGCCCCTGCCACTTGGCATCGTACATACTGCTGTCGGCATTCTTGAGGAGCTCCAGCTCGCTTTCCCCATGATCCGGGTACACGGCAATGCCGATGCATGACGATATGCTCAGGCTGCCATAATCAGGCAGGTCAAAAGGTTGGGCCAAGGCTCGGTGAATCTTCTCGGCGACCCGCACCGCATCATCCGTACCTTCGATGCAGGGCAGCAAAACGAGGAACTCGTCGCCACCAATACGGCCGACACTATCCGATTCACGAATGCACTCCAGCATGCGCCGGGCAACGGCCTGGAGCAACTTGTCTCCAACCAGGTGGCCGAACGAATCGTTGACCGGCTTGAAGCGGTCAAGGTCAATGGACAGCACTGCCAGACGCGTGGTGTCACGCCCGGCCTGGATGATGGCTTTTTGCAGGCGGTCGCTGAACAGCGCCCGGTTGGGCAGATCGGTCAGCGCATCATGCTGAGCCAGGTGGGCCAGACGATTCTCCATAAGCTTGCGCTCGGTGATGTCCTTGGAAATGCAGATGACCGAAATGACCTGAAGAAGATCATCCATGATCGGCTTGACCGTGGTCAGGTAATAGCGGTCGCCATCCGGTCGCGGTACACGCACTTCAATGATCTTGATTTCCGCGTTTTCGAACACCCAGCGGACAACGGCAAAGCGCTTGTCGGCTTCTTCCTTGGAGAACACGTCCCAGATTCTCCGGCCAATGATGTCCTCGAGCTTCTTCCCGACACCTCGAGCAAAGGCGCGATTCACATAGCGATATTCACCATCCGGGAAAAAGGCAAAAATCGGATCGCTGGATTCATCGAGAAGAAGCCGATACTCCTGCTCAATGACACGCAGGGACTCAAGCTCGGCAATCAGCTCTTCCCGGGTCGCGGTATTCAGGTCGCTCGATTCCATGATGAAGACGGGTCGTTGAAGATCAAGCATCAGCTTACACTGATGCATAACGTCCGGCACCGTCAATATTAGTAGCAAAGGCCTAACGACCTCCGATTTTCGGGATTCCGGGCCAAACCCCTCGTCAATAGTCACTCTTCAGCCGGCATGCCGTGGATACCCCATGGATATTGGCGTTCATGGCCTGTATCGCGAAGATACCCGTATCTGTTGGCTCCCAGCCATGCCTACTTCGAGCGTCAAGCGACAATCGATAGAGCAGAGATATGCCTTCCTGAAAAACGCGACAGCCAACCCTGAAAAGATCAGAATTGGCTCTTGCCCGTCTGCCAGGAGTCATCATGCGCCGTATCCTGCTACTTGTTGCTTGTATCCTCTCCCTGACCCCAATGCTTGCACCCGCCGCCGAGTTGCCGCTGGACCGTATCAAGTTACCTCCCGGTTTTTCCATCGAGCTTTGGACACGCGTTGACAACCCGCGGCAGATGACGCTGGGCCGCCATGATGCCCGTGGCGGCACGCTGTTCGTCGGCTCGATGCACGCAGGCAAGGTGCACGCCGTGCGTTTTGGCAGCGATTTCAAGGCGCTGCAAGTTGCCAAAATTGCCGGTGGCCTGCAACTCCCAGCGGGCGTGGCCTACAGGGATGGCAAGCTTTATGTCTCTGCAGTAAGCCGCATTCTCCGCTACGACGACATCGACCAGAATCTGGACAACCCACCTGCCGCCGTAACGGTCACAGCCACCTTCCCCACCGATACGCACCACGGCTGGAAGTTCATTGCCTTCGGACCTGACGGCAAGCTCTACGTGCCGGTCGGCGCGCCATGCAACATTTGTGAGCCCGATACGCAGCGCTACGCCAACATGATGCGCATGAATGCCGATGGCAGCGATATTGAGGTCTTCGCTCGCGGCATTCGCAACAGCGTTGGCTTTGACTGGCAACCTCAGAGCAAGGAACTATGGTTCACCGATAACGGTCGCGACCTGCTTGGCGATGACGTCCCGCCCGACGAACTCAACCAGGCTGCACGAACCGGCATGCACTTCGGTTACCCCTATTGCCACGGCGGCGACCTGCCCGATCCGGATTTTGGCAGCCGGCGCAAATGCACAGAGTTTGCCGCTCCGGCGCAAAAACTGGGCGCTCATGTGGCCGCTCTGGGAATGCGCTTTTACACGGGAACAATGTTCCCGCCGGAATTCCGCAACCAGATCTTCATTGCCGAACACGGATCCTGGAACCGTTCCAAAAAAAGCGGTTACCGGGTGATGCTGGCTCGCTTGCAAGGCGACAAGGCCGTGGCCTACGAACCGTTCGCCAGCGGCTGGCTGCAGGGCGAAACCGCCTGGGGACGCCCTGCGGACGTACTTGTATTGCCAGACGGTTCGTTGCTGGTGGCGGATGACCATGCCGGCGCAATTTACCGGATCACTTATCGTCGGTGAGTTCGCTTATTGCACCGGACTCATCATGCACGCGAGACCCCCATGAACATTGGCTCTCGTCGATACATCGCTGAAGACGGCCGTCGTTATTGGCTTTCAGCCAACCGCATTCGACAGCTTGTGCCCAAGCCAGTCGCCGTGAGGAGCGGTGTGTGCGCGCATCAATTGCAGGAGAGTGGCCGGGTCATCCGACACGTGAATGAGGCCAAGGTGCGGCGCCTTGATGAAGCCCTCCTGCGACATGTGCTTGACCATCGCCAGCAAGGGATCGAAAAAGCCGCGCACGTTAAGCAAGCCAACAGGCTTGGCGTGGATGTGAAGTTGCGCCCAGGTGATGATCTCGAACAGTTCGTCGAGCGTGCCGAAGCCGCCAGGCAAAGCCACGAAACCATCGGCCCGCTCCGCCATTGCCGCCTTGCGGATGTGCATGCTGCTGACGACAGCCAGTTCGGTCGCTTGAGGATGAGCCAGTTCACGGTCGGCCATGAACGACGGAATCACGCCATAAGCCTTGCCGCCTTCAGCCAGAACGCTGTCGGCCACGATTCCCATCAGGCCCACGTTCCCACCGCCCCACACCAGCTCAATGTTCTGACTGGCCAGCAGTTCACCGAAACTCGTTGCCGCCGCCGAGTACGCCGCATCACGCCCGGAAGACGAACCGCAAAAAACGCAAATGGATCGCATAGATCACCAAGTCAAAGTGCTTTACGACGAAAATCCGACACTACAAACGAAAACGGTTCGCCAGATTGCGAACCGTTTTTCCGCACAAACGAGTCGTCAAACAGCCGATTCGCCTGTCTCACCCGTACGAATGCGCACGACCTGCTCAACGGTCGTGACAAAAATCTTGCCGTCGCCGATCTTGCCGGTACGAGCGGCCTTGACGATTGATTCAATGGCGCCATCGACCGCGTCATCGGAAACGACGATCTCGATTTTGACCTTGGGCAGGAAATCGACGACATACTCGGCACCGCGATACAACTCGGTATGCCCCTTCTGACGACCAAAACCTTTGACTTCGGTCACGGTCAGGCCGGAAACGCCGATTTCCGACAGCGCTTCGCGCACTTCGTCGAGCTTGAACGGTTTAATGACAGCTTCAATTTTTTTCATTGCATTTGCTCCCGGATAAGTTAGCCAAATCGTAACAGAAATCGAGTCTCAGTATGGGTCGCGATAGCGATTCGTGATCGGATAACGCCAGTCCTTGCCGAAGCCGCGGTGCGTAACACGAATGCCGACTGGCGACTGACGCCGTTTGTACTCGCTGATGCGGAGCAGACGGACAACGCGACGCACATCGGCCTCGCTGTAGCCTTTGGCGATAATCTCGCGCGGACTGAGGTCGTTTTCCATGTAAGCCTCAACGATGGCGTCGAGCACTTCGTAAGGCGGCAGGCTGTCCTGATCGGTCTGTCCCGGCTTCAGTTCAGCCGACGGCGGTCGGGTGATGATGCGTTCGGGGATCGCGTAGGAGACGGTATTGCGCCAGTTCGAGATACGATAGACCAGTGTCTTGGCGATGTCCTTGATCACCGCAAAACCGCCGGCCATATCGCCGTAAAGTGTGCAATAACCGACGGCCATTTCGGACTTGTTGCCAGTCGTCAATACCAGCGAACCTGACTTGTTCGAGAGCGCCATCAGGATCATGCCGCGAATGCGCGCCTGAAGATTCTCTTCGGTCGTGTCGGCGGGTAGGCCGGCAAATTCCTTCTCCAGCAAGTGAGCAAATGTTGTCATGGCCGGTTCGATGGCGATTTCGTCGTAACGCACGCCCAGCAGGCGGATCATTTCACGCGAATCGGCCAGGCTGATCTCGGCGGTATAGGGCGAAGGCATCATCACGGCACGTACCTTGTCCGCGCCCAGGGCATCGACGGCGACACACAGCGTCAGCGCCGAATCGATGCCGCCGGAGAGGCCGATGATCGCCCCGGGGAAACCGTTCTTGCCAAGGTAGTCGCGCACGCCCAGTACCAGCGCCTGATAAACCTCGGCTTCGACCACCTGTTCTTCGACGACCAGGCCTGATTGCGGTTCGCCGTCAACGAAATCGACAACGACTAGCGCTTCTTCAAATTTGGGCAACTGACAACGGACTTCGCCGCGCGAATCCAGCGCAAACGAGCCACCGTCAAACACCAGTTCGTCCTGACCTCCGACCAGATTGGCATAAATCACCGGCAAGCCGGTGGCGACAATACGCTCGCGCAGAACCTCGGCACGGAGCTTCTGTTTGCCGATATGGTAAGGCGAGGCATTTAGCACGAGCAGGATTTCGGCCCCGGCTTCGCGCGCCTGATCGGCCGTTCCGGCCTCCCAGACATCGGCGCAGATATTGATTCCGCAGCGAACGCCTTTGATCGTCAGCACACACGGCGTATCGCCGGATTCGAAATAGCGTTCCTCATCGAACACTTCGTAATTGGGCAGGCGCTGCTTGTGGTAAGTGGCTACGCGAACACCATTGCTGATCAGGGTCGCCGCGTTGAAACATGAACCGTTTCGGACAACAGGATGGCCGACAAGCACGTCGATACCATTTACCGCGGCGGCCAGTGCGTCGAGCTCGTGTTCACAGGCTGTATAGAAGTCTTCACGCAGCAACAGATCCTCGGGCGGATAGCCACAGAGCACGAGTTCAGGCGTAAGCAGCAAGTCGGCACCGAGCGACTTGGCGCGTTCGGAAAAATCGAGGACACGCGCAGCGTTGCCGGCGAGATCACCGACCGTGGCGTTAATTTGGGCAATTGCGATCTTGAGTGTCATAGGCGTAACTATAAAACGATTCGCCCCCTCAGGACTACAAAAGACGAACAAACCGCCCTATTCCATTTCCAAATCGTTTGTGACGCGAAGACGAGCCGCAGACAGTGCTGTAGCACGGCAAGGCGAAGCGATGCCCCGAAGGAAATCCCCTTGGGGGACAAAGTCACGGACGGGTTGGAAATGAAATTACATCAACATCGTTCGCGTCACTCCATGTTCATCAATACCGAGCAGCTGAAACCCCGGATGCGGCTGGAAAATCTGTCCGGTCACCGAATCCATTAAACTCCCTGACATTGCCAAAAGGGTCAGCGCCGCCATCTGGATACGCCCCAGATAATTGATGTTGTGAATGCTGCACACATCCCCGGTATGCATGGCCAACTCGACAGTCGGCAAAAAGGCTTCAATTGAGTCACTGCAATTCAGGGTCACATTAAGCATGGCACTTCCCAGTTTCCTTTTAGGGCGCTGGACCTCATCAGGTTGGTGGCGGAGATAAGTCCGTCAACGGCTCTTGCGGCCATTTCTTGAGCCATCCTGCAAATACCGGGATGCATTTCTTGCGTGGAAAAATGACCAGTAGCTATACAATCGACGACAGGGAACAAGAACGCCGATTGACCTGTTTATAGAGGACTGGAGACACCGTAATGGCTCATTTTCTGGGTGTGGACATTGGTGGCAGCGTTATCAAGAGCGGCCTGTACGATGAGCGTGGTTCGGAGAAAGCTGTAGTCTCACGAAACGACCCGGCGATCGCCGGACCGGTAGGCTGGAGCGAGCGCGATATGCGTTCGATGTGGCAAACCGTCTGTTCAACGGTGCGCCAGGTCATTGCCGAAAGCGGCGTTCCGAAAAGCGACATTCGGGGAGTGAGCTTTTCGGCACACGGCAAGGGGCTCTACGCCGTGGATCGCGATGGAGAACCGGTACGCAAGGGCATCATTTCATCTGACAATCGTGCGATGCCACTCGTTCGCCAATGGAAAACTGAACGTGTCGATGTAGCCGCCTACCCTTTTGCCTACCAGCAGGTGTGGCCGGGCCATCCTGTTTCATTACTGGCCTGGCTGAAGGCAAACGAGGCCGACAATTACGGCCGCATTCATCGCATCCTTATGGCGCACGACTGGATCCGCTACAAGCTCACAGGCGAAATCGGCGCCGAGATCACCAATATTTCCGGCAGCGACCTCTTCAACGTAGACCGGGGAGAATACGAACCGGCACTGTTCAAGCTCTTTGGCATCGAGGAAATGATGGAATGCACGGCGCCGGTGATCGGCTCGACCGAGAGTCCTGCCGGCGTATCGGCGCGTGCTGCCGAAGAAACCGGATTACTGGCCGGTACGCCGGTCTATGGCGGCTTCTTCGACGTCGTTTCGGCAGCGGTCTGTGCCGGTCTGGCTGACCAGCGTTACATCAATGTCATCATGGGAACCTGGACCATCGAGACCTGGATCGCCGATAAAATTCCAGCCGCTGAACATCCCTACACCTGGGGCCGCTATTGCATCCCCGGAAAATTCTTTGTCCATGAAGGCAGCCCGACCTCAGCCTCGAATCTGGAATGGTTCGTACGGACCTTCATGCCGGACGTTGCACAGCCCTATCAACGCTGCGACGAGATGGTTGCCGCGCTGAAAAAAGGCGACACCGGCGTACAGTTTCTCCCCTATCTCTTCTCGTCGAACCTTGGCGACAACCTCGCCGGCGGCTTCTACGGACTGGCTAACGCGCATGGCTTGCCACATTTGCTCCAGGCTGTCTATGAAGGCATTTGTTTCGCCCAGCACTCACACCTGGAGCGGATTCTGGCACTCTCGGGCCGTGATCGGTTGCTGCGTCTCACCGGCGGCCCGGCGCGCTCCGAGGTCTGGATGCAGATGGTGGCCGATATCAGCGAAATGCCGGTCGAAGTGATGCACGTAAAGGAATCTGGCTGCCTGGGGGCTGCCATTGCGGCAGCGGTCGGTTCGGGAACCTACGCCTCATTCCTCGACGCCATGGCAGCGATGTGCCCGAGCGGTACGCGCATGGAACCGGATGGCTCCGCTGCGATTCGCTACCGAGAGAAGTATGCCTATTTCCGCGAATTGGCGCGGGCCATTAATACGCTACCGCCAGCAGCCTGAGCAATCAGGACAATCTAAACGCCAGCACGGTCGTGTGTCGATAGGTTTCACCGGGCTGCAGCCAACAATCAGGCTGAGGCCATT